>NZ_DS989848.1:182733-303179 GCF_000155555.1 Coleofasciculus chthonoplastes PCC 7420 | reverse complement strand
GTAGGTGGGACGGGCAAGCGGTAGCAGCCTGAACCACCCTCTTTTTTTTGGCAGATGGGGGAGATGGGGTTGTAGAGACGTAGCATGCTACGTCTGGGAGATGAGGAAGAAAAAATTAAATGAGAGCTTATCCGACCAGTATTGTGTAGCACGGTACGTCTGCCATGACACATCTGGAAGAGAGAATAGAGAAAAGTTAAACTCGAATTTGTAAAAGACCTCTCTCGTCTGATCATTCATGGCTATTGCTTCTCAATCTCCTTCGTCAACTAATCACGCTCCGAACGAAACCTCTGTATTTGATGTCATCGTCATTGGTTCTGGTATTGGCGGACTCGTGACGGCGACTCAGCTAGCTGCTAAGGGTGCTAAGGTGCTGGTACTGGAACGCTATTTGATTCCCGGTGGTAGTGCTGGCTACTTTGAACGCGAAGGGTATCGATTCGACGTTGGCGCGTCAATGATTTTTGGTTTTGGGACTGAAGGAACCACGAATCTATTGACTCAAGCCTTAGACGCAGTAAATGTTGGTGTGGAAACAATTCCCGATGACGTTCAGATTCACTATCATCTACCCGAAGGATTAGACCTGAAAGTTCATCGAGACTATGAGAAATTCTTACAGGAATTGACAGAACGTTTTCCCCACGAACGGCGGGGAATTCGGCAATTTTACGATGAATGCTGGAAGGTGTTTAATTGCCTCAACGCCATGGAATTGCTGTCTCTAGAAGAACCTCGCTATCTGATGCGGGTGTTTTTTCAGCATCCTTTAGCCTGTTTAGGATTAGTAAAATATTTGCCCCAGAATGCCGGAGATATTGCCCGTCGCTATATTCATGACCCCCAGTTACTCCAGTTTATTGATATGGAATGTTACTGTTGGTCAGTTGTACCTGCGGATAAGACACCCATGATTAATGCAGGAATGGTATTTTCTGACCGCCATTATGGGGGAATTAATTACCCTAAAGGGGGTGTGGGTGAAATTGCCCAGAAATTAGTTGAAGGATTGGAGAAAGCTGGGGGACAAATTCACTATTCCGCCAGAGTCAGCGAAATTTTAACGGAACAGGGTAAAGCTGTGGGTGTGCGGTTAGCGACGGGGGAAGAGTATCGGGCAAAGCGGGTAGTGTCTAATGCGACGCGCTGGGATACGTTTGATAAATTACTGCCCTCAGAACAGATGCCTGCAAGTGAGGAAAAGTGGCAGCAGCGGTATCAGAAATCACCCAGTTTTTTGAGTTTGCATTTAGGAGTTGAGGAAAAGGTTTTCCCGCCCGGAACAGAATGTCACCATATTTTATTGGAAGAATGGGACAAGATGGAGGAGGCTGAGGGGACGATTTTTGTGTCGATTCCCACATTACTTGACCCGGACTTAGCCCCGGAAGGCTATCATATCATGCATACTTTTACGCCCAGTTGGATGGATAATTGGCAGGGATTATCGGCTAAGGAGTATGAAGATAAAAAGGAAGAAGCGGCTGGGCGAATTATTGAACGATTGGAGGCAATTTTTCCGGGTTTAGATGCAGGATTGGATTATATGGAAGTCGGAACCGCCCGCAGTCATCGACGGTTTTTGGGGCGTGAGGATGGCACCTATGGACCGATTCCGCGCCGCAAGTTAAGGGGGTTATTGGGAATGCCGTTTAATCGGACAGCGATTCCGGGATTATATTGTGTGGGGGATAGTACATTTCCGGGACAAGGGTTGAATGCGGTGGCGTTTTCTGGGTTTGCTTGCGCCCATCGGGTGGCGGTAGATTTGGGATTGTAAGCTCAGATTTTGCCCCATTTTCCACCATAAAGTTGTAGTGCCGTGACCCAGCTAATTTGGTGCAATAGATTGGGTTCGTAGTGAGGGCTTTAGCCCTCTCCAGCTATGCGTTAAAGCACTAAAGTGCTTACTACAAACAAAGCCCTATTTTAAGTGGGTCACGGCAGGGAATGGGTAGCGAGCAAGATGCAAAGCCTGCGGCATGGCTTCGCTTAACGCACTACAAGGATTTCGCCATTATTGATACTAAGGTTTAAATGCCTAACATTGATTCAAAATCAGCCTTTTTTGTAAAAATTTGATGTGTACATCACTTGCCTTTATACAAGTTAATTCACCCTATTTTAAGCTAAGGCGATCGCCCCTTCAGGATGCAGTCTGGGAACCCTAGGGGTGCGATCGATTGACGATTTGGTGGTAATCCTCGATCAACCACGGTAGGGGATGTTTGAGAGGGGTGGCTAGCATCGGCGATCGCGCCTTGGGCTGCTAAGATTTAAGCAGGAGATTTCAGTCAGGGAGAGTTCACCATGAGTTTAGTGATTTCCGATGATCTAGTCAAGGCGAGTGGCTTTTCTGAAAATGAGCTATTGTTGGAAATTGTGCTGATGTTGTTTCAGCAAGATAAAATTAGTTTGGGGAAAGCCAGTGAGTTATTGGGATTGCATCGGATGCAGTTTCAAAAACTCATTTCTGAGCGAGGTATTTGCGTTCATTATGATATTGATGAGTTCCAGGAAGACCTCAAAACTTTAGAGGAAACGGAGTGTTCATGATTTTGGTCAGCAACACTTCACCTATTTCCAATTTGGCGAAGGTCGGGCAACTCAGCCTAATGCCTCAGCTTTATGGCAGAATTTTAATTCTCTGTGCGGTGCATGAGGAATTATTGATTGAGGTAACCTATCAATGGTTAAAAGAACGAAGCCCTGACTATGCTGATAAGTGGTTCCGCAATTTGATAAATACAATGGCGACCCTACAACAACAGCCCTAGCGCTGTGCTTTAGCCATAGAAAATGATATTATTCCTCATCAAACCCTAATGTTGGGTTACATTTCATTTAAGCCAACCTACGAATTAGAGTCTGATCGCCCCTTTTTAATCAATTTATCTGCCACCCACCACGCACCCCATGAACAAAATAAACTCCCCACCAAGGCTATAATAAACGGATGGGGGGGTAGTAAAAAGCGATCGCGATTAGGAAGCTGCCAAGGTTCAGTAATTAACCCGGAAGTTGAAGCAACGATCGCACCCGCCGCAATCCCCACGCCAACCGCTTGGATTTGCCGTTCTAGGCTGCGATCGCGTTCCGCTTGGTCAATTTCCACTAGTCCCCGAATCGTATTAATTGCCGTATCTAACAACCGTTCCCCTTGCTGAAGATAAACCAAATCCACTTTAATTTGTCTCTGAAACATACCAAAAATGTGATTTGCATTATCCCGCCAACCCGTTAAATCACTTTGACTTTTTACCTCCATTCGCGTCAGAGTATTGAGATAATTTTGCCGATTAATCTCAATCGTATTCTGAAAATTCCCCAAGCTGCGAATTCGTTGGGAATACCCCAAAGACCAGTCTAATAGATTTTTGATTTCCCGTTTCAATAGCTTTAAATCTTTCTCTGACAAATCCGATGTCACATTGGTCGGAATGTTTGTAATGCATTTCTGAATCGTCTCTTCAATTTGTTGAATTTCATCCTGAGAGGCTCTATATTCCTTACGGCTATCCAGAAAAATTTGCCGATTTTTCTGGTAATATAAAAAAAGTTCTGGCAAATCATACTGAATATCATTCAGTTTATCTGTAGTTGCCTCGTCAAAAATCAATAAAATTAGAATTTGTCCATACCGATGCTGTCTAAAAATACTTTTATATTCATAAATATAGCCTCCTAGAAATTTCCCTGATTCGTAAAATGGCGGTGCTTCTTCCAGGGATTCAATCCCCAGAAACTGCTTTAATAGCTGATCAGCGGTAGATTTTAAATTCTCCGCCGTATCTGGACAATTTTGGGCAATAAAACCACTCAAAAAAACTGTACTGCCCCAAAAGGCTTTGCTGCGATTTGACTGAGTTTCATCTTGACTCCCTGGGGAAATTCCGGCGAAAAAGTCCTCTGGGGGCTTCAGTTTGGATAACTCTGAGAAAGAAATCTCGTCATCTCCTGACTTTTGCGGATGATAGAGCGTCAGAGAAAAACTATAAGTATTATTGAGAAACTGAGGATAAAGAAACCCCTTATATTTTTGGGGCAAAGCTATCCGGTAAATTCCTCTGCCTTCGGGATTGAAGATTAAATCAAAATTGGCTAATCCCGAACCGAGCATATCCTGGAAATCTTCCCGAAGTTTTAAATAGATTGGCTTGCTGTTTTGGTCTAAAATATTATAAGAGTTTAACAGATATTGATAGTAATTAGTAACGAATTCAATTTCCAGAGAGCGTTCTGTAAAATTTGTCAGACGGACGGTTTTTAAGTGATAATTGAATAAGCGGATATTTGGGGCATAAATAGAATTAATAGTGTGACTGCTCATTTGGATGACTGAGATTGTTGCTGGTGTTGGCTTTGGGCATCTTTGATGGCAGAGCGCAAAGCGGTATTGGTAATGGGTTGTTCTGACTCTGGAGGCGGAGGCGGAGTCTCGTTATCTCCCAGAGGGTCTTTTTTTATAGTTTGTAAAGCTACCTTGATAGTGTCATAATCATGGTCATCCAACCAATCTAAAATCGCATCCTCAATCTCTTCATAATCCTCATCTCCGAATTGAGCCAGCTTTTGGTCAAGTTCTGCCCAGGTTTCCTGAGTACAGTCGGCAAAGATTGAGGATTGCTGGTGCAACAGTTCTAAAAATTTGGCGATCCGTTTTTTGCTGATCATGATTGGTGATGTTGGGGTGATCTTCCTGTCTGATCTAATTGTCCACCTGATCTAATTGTCCACTGACGGTGAAAGGTGCCCAATAGCGAGCAGAAGTAAAGGGGGATTTTTTATTGAATAGTTTAAGCTGCTTTTCACAGGTTTTCAGTTGACTATCCTCTAATTTTAGCTCGTCCCGTAACCAGGTTAAAACACCATCACGGGAAATGGTGCGTAACCAGCCTTGGGCGGCTCGTAATGCCATCATGACTGAAGTGTAGCGAGGTAACTCCTGATATAAGCGAATCATCAGTAAGGCGGCAGAAAACTCCTCGGCTTCCCAGAGACTCCCCACCACCGTCCGGGTTCCGGCGAAAAAGAAGGCACTGGCTAACCCCACATAGTCATCGGTTGGGGGAGTTTCCACTAGCCCGGTTTTGCAGGCGGACAGGATTAACAGGCGACAGTTGGGGATATCCAGACTGGTGAAGATGTTCTGAAAGGTGAGTTTTTCCCGGTTAGCGAGGCGGAGGTAGGCGTTGAGGGGTTCGGCTTCGCTAAATTCGCCGTGACAGGAGAAGTGAACGTAGCGGCTTTGCTGTAAGAAGGCTCGGTTTTGCGGTTGTTCCAGGGCGGTTTTGGTGGCTTTGTCGTGGCTGAGAACCCGTTGGGGGTTGAACAGGCGGCGCAACACTTCTACCTCGAAATCTGCATAGGTGAGGTCTTGGGTCGGGTTTTGCAGGGCAAAGAAAGAGGTGGAGGGTTCTTCTAGGGGAGGACGCTGTTGGAGGTTGTTGAGAATTTGACAACTGGGGGCATATTGCACGGGGAACCAGTCTTGCAGGGGTTTTCCCACACTCCCAGAAGGCGAGGGGAGAGAGACGGGGAGCGCGTGGAGGGGGATGAGGTGCAGTTCCCGGTGGGGAATCAGGATGAGGTGTTGAATCTGGGATAATTCAGTCAGAAGGCGGGGGAGTTGCAGGGCGGCGCTGAGGGTTTCGAGGCGTTGGGGGAGTTGGTCATTCCAGGTGGGTTGTCCGTAGTCGCTGCGGTAGTCCTGTAGGGCTTGGTCGAGGTGTTCGCGGTCTTCGGCGCTGAAGTGGTGGGGGGTAATCTGGATTTGCTCGTCTCGGCGAGTGACGAGGAACAGGTAAAACCCGGAGTCGGCTTCGCTGGGGAGATACCACTCGATGAGGGCGGTTTGGGGCTGGAGGAGGCGGCGCAAGTCGGGGAGTTGGGGGGGGACTTGTTGGGTGAGGGTAAAGTTGGGGTCGTCGAGTTCCGTGAGCAGGTCTTGGAATTGCTGGTTGGCGGCTTGGAGTTGTTGGCGGATCAGGGTTTCGGGTGAGGGTTGGTTGGGGTGCTTCTCGGTAGCGGGGGTGAGGGTGTCGCTGGGGGTGAAGGCGAGTTGTTGTTGGTAGATGGCGATTTGACGGCGCAGGTTGCTGATGCGTTGTTTTTGTTGGTCGGTAGCGTTTTTGGGGTAGAGGTTGGCGCTGTCGAGGAGTTCGATCAGGGTGCGGGATTTACTGCGTTCGATGGTGAGCAAGGCTTGGGTGTAGTCTTGGTGGTTGATGCAGGCTTGCACCATTTTTTGATAGATATCGAGGGAGTTGGCGATGAGTTCCCGTTTGGTGGCTTCGGAGGTTGCCCAGTAGCGGCTTTGTTCGATGGCAAGGATGGCTTGGCTATAGCCTTCGATGGCGATTTCCCAGTTTTGGAGGTTGTAGCCGAGGTTGCCGAGGTTGCTTGCCATTTTGAGGCACTCTTTCGGTGAATACTTTGGTTCAAAAATTTGTAATGCTTCTCTGAATCTCAAAATGGCATTTTGCATATCACCCAAAGCACTGTAGATACAGCCCAACTTACCAGAAGCCTCTGACCAGTATGTTGGAAACTGTTTTTTTAGGGAATCTAACACTTCAAATGCATCTAAGGAATACTCTAAAGCTTGTTGGGGCTTATTATCATACAGACAGAAATCACTTGAGATTAATTTAGACTTAGCCCACAATCGAGGCTGTTGCTTATTATCTAAGAGAGTAAACAAGGAGCCAAAAATATTTTTGATGAAATCCTGTAGGTAAAGTGTATATTTGACTTGCTTTGAACCAATCAACTCTAAATACACTTGACCAAGGGTGAAACAAAGATCAATCCATTTTTCTGGAAAGGTATTAGGGGAGAATGCATTAGACATAAATAGCTGTTTTGCTATTTCCTTTGATAGGTTAATATCTTGATATTTGCCCTCCCGTAAAAATATTTTGGACAGCTCTAGGTTTACCAGATTTTGAAGACTTGCATTTTTCTTGGTTTTAGACAAGTTAAGTGATCTTTGCAAATATTCTATTGCTTGTTGCGAATTTTCATCAATGTCACCATATACTCTTGCACCATAAGCTTTTCCAAGTTCAAGATAAATGACTTCTTCCTGTGTGAATCTTAAAAATTTATTATCTAAATGTTTTTGGGGAGTTATAGCTATGAGAATTTTCGTCCAAATCTTATACATTAACCGTGGAATATTAATCGGATAATCTCTTTGTATTTGCCGATCAATTAACCTAACCTGTAGTGCCGCATTAAGCATTTTTATCCCATCTTCAATATGATTGATTCGATAAGATTGTGATGACTCCATTAAAGCTTTTCCACCCAGAACTAGGTAGTGTTGGTAATGAAACTTATATCTGGGCCAGCGATATGAGTTCAGATTAAATCTGTCTACAACTAGAGGATAAATTTTTGTAGCAAGTTCTGTTGAACTAGAGCTTGAAATATCTAGCTTTTCACAAATAATATTACAAGCAGTACCCACTGCAAGAATAATTTGATTAGTAGCTTCTATGCTCGAATAAAGATTGCTATCGATTATCCAATAGACAATAAAGCAAAAGTCATCTACTGTTTTTTGGGTGCGTTCAAATTCCAGATCTTTGCATTGATAACTTTTGAGATATAACTTTTTTAATGACCTCTCTATCAAGGTTAATATTTTTTGGGCATCCTCTAATTTTAGATGATTAGTAGCATCATTTGCAATATCTCTTTTATATGAAACTTCATTGATTACATCTTCTGTGTTGACGAATTTTGGTTTTGATGACCTTAGTAAACGCCACAATGCAAACAACCCATAAAGCGATAAAAGTGGAATAATAATTATCGTGAATAATACAGAGAATCCGGCAACAATGAACATAATTCTTTCCCATGTCTCTAAATGCCCAGTAAACGCAGAAAAAATGGTCGTTATTTGACGAGAAATCATCCTCATTGGTGTCCCCAACCCCGCATCATAAATTATCAATGACCACAAACTCATCCCCATGGCAATAGCAACTATAACCACCAACGCCCGTAATATTTTAGGTAAGTCAAAGATAATATATGCTGGTTTCGCTTTATTTCCGAATATGTCATTGATAACTGATTGGCTAAATATATGAGGCTCAAAAACCCGATTCAACTTAAATTTCATAAAGCGAACCATTGACAAAAAATCGGATTTTGAAAATATATTTTTCTGTATTATCAGATAATGAAAAATCTTGAATCCTATGATAAAAACAAAAAATTGAATAAATAAGTCAAGTGTTTTTATGATTGCAACTGATACTCTGCTAAGTTCAGGAAAAATTGTAATCTCAGATAGATATTTTTCTAGTCTCTGCCGTGTCACTTCATCAATCTCATAACTATCAATTAAGGGAATTACGTTCTCTTGAACCATATTTTGGGTAGTTGAAAGTAATTCTGAAAAATTTTCTGTATAAAAAAACCAAACAAAGGTAATAATAAGATGTGATGTCAAAAAAAACAAAAATAGCCTTAGTGAGTGTATTTGTAATTTCTTTGTTTTAGCAGTCTGTTCAGAGAATAAACTTTTTAACAAATCAAACAAAAATCTGAGTGATCTGGCAGCGAGTGATCCACTGAAATAAAAGAAGATCACCCCTAAGATGCCATTGCCTGCGAATGCAAGCCAAAAACCATGGTTACTTAATAAGCTACAAAAAGGTCTTTGGTAACACCAGGGTGAATACAAAAAAATGTAAATTAGGACTGATACAATGAAGTAAACAAAGAAAATGTTAGTGATTGGGTTTTTCAAAAATAAAATTTTCCATCCATCATAAATGGATATTTTTTCCCCTAGCGCTTGACAAGTAAACAAATACCAGCCAAGCATATAAAAAAGCGAATAAGCTAAAATTCCGATTAACGATAATACTACAGGATTCATAAACATTCGCAATTTGTTATAAACGCTCTGATTTTGGCAATTCAAAAAATGAAGATGCGAGTCGAAGTCAGATAAACATACTAAATCTGTATACCACTCCAACCGTCAATTGATTTTCAATTATCTAGGCGATCGCTTACGTTTTATCAAACGGGGTTTGTAGGGTTCGAGTTGCTGCTTTTCTTGCCGCAGTTGATTGAGGTGGGTCGGGTCTGGGTTCTCCTAGTCTTGCAGGCGGCGGTCTTCTTGGTTAATGGCGATTTTGAGAGATTGCAACCGTTGGCGGATGTTCTCGGGAATTACGCCCCCCGGATAAGCGTCACGGGTGGCGATGAGTTCCACTAAATTGCGGGCTTTGCTACGGTCTACATATTCAATGGCATCGCTGTATCTACCCAATTCTAAGCACACTTCCACCATACCGCGATAAACTTTGTTCCATTCCTCATTAAAGTTGCGTTTATAGCCCTCGCTATCCGCGCCAATTTCACCCCGGAGATATTCCACCTGTTCCAGGGATTCTTGAAAGCTACGGTAGGCATTTTCCAAGGCGGTTTGTTTCTCGTCGGAACTGTTCCCGGTTAGGCGAGATTGAGTTTGGTAGGCAAAACCAATGTTGTTCAAAGTTCCTGCTAAGTCGCGGGCTAACCCCAACCGCCGCCGAATTTCTGCTGCTGCATTGTAGGCGGCGATAGCACTTTCGAGATTGGCGGCCGGGTTGATGCCCATCTTGGCTTGGGTGTTGCGGGCAACCCCCAGGTTAGTCAGGGTATCGGAGAGGTCTTTGTCTAACCCCAACTCCCGACTAATGGCTGCGGCTTCATCGTAGACGGCGATAGCCCGCTCCAGATTCACCACCGGGTTGATGCCCATCTTGGCTTGGGTGTTGCGGGCATTCCCTAGGTTAGTCAGGGTAGTGGAGAGGTCTTTGTCTAACCCCAACTCCCGCCGAATCCCTGCGGCTTCATTGTAGGCGGCGATAGCACTTTCGAGATTGGCGGCCGGGTTGATGCCCATCTTGGCTTGGGTGTTGCGGGCAACCCCCAGGTTAGTCAGGGTATCGGAGAGGTATTTGTCTTTGTCTAACCCCAACTCCCGCCGAATCCCTACGGCTTCATTGTAGGCGGCGATAGCACTTTCGAGATTGGCGGCCGGGTTGATGCCCATCTTGGCTTGGGTGTTGCGGGCATTGCCGAGGTTAGTCAGGATACCGGAGAGGTCTTTGTCTAACCCCAACTCCCGACTAATGGCTGCGGCTTCATCGTAGACGGCGATAGCCCGCTCCAGATTCACCACCGGGTTGATGCCCATATCGGCTTGGGTGAGGCACGCATTCCCGAGGTTAATCAGGGTAGAGGAGAGGTCTTTGTCTAACCCCAACTCCCGACTAATGGCTGCGGCTTCATCGTAGGCGGCGATAGCCCGCTCCAGATTCACCACCGGGTTGATGCCCATATCGGCTTGGGTGTTGCGGGCAGCCCCGAGGTTAGTTAGGGTATCGGAGAGGTCTTTGTCTAACCCCAACTCCCGCCGAATCCCTACGGCTTCATCGTAGGCGGCGATGGCACTTTCGATATTAGCGGCCGGGTTGATGCCCATATCGGCTTGGATTTGGTGGGCATTCCCGAGGTTAGTCAGGGTAGCCGAGAGGTATTTGTCTAACCCCAACCGCCGACTAATGGCTGCGGCTTCATCGTAGGCGGCGATGGCACTTTCGAGATTAGCGGCCGGGTTGATGCCCATCTTGGCTTGGGTGTTGCGGGCAGCCCCGAGGTTAATTAGGGTAGAGGAGAGGTCTTTGTCTAACCCCAACTCCCGACTAATGGCTGCGGCTTCATCGTAGGCGGTGATCGCATTTTCGAGATTAGCCACCGGGTTGATGTCCATCTCGGCTTGGGTGCTGCGGACATTGCCGAGGTTAGTCAGATTATCCGAGAGGTCTTTGTGTAACCCCAACCGCCGACTAATTGCTGCGGCTTCATTGCAGGCAGCGATCGCACCTTCAAGATTGGCGACGGAGTTGATGCCCATATCGGCTTGGTTGAGGCGGGTAACCCCGAAGCTATTCAAGGTTCGTGCCCGTTTTTCGGGGTTATCCGCCCGCAATTCCAACACCACCCCATAGCCGCGAATTGCAATCTCTAATGCTTCAGCATACCGACCATAGGGAAATTGTCGAAGACGGATGCAGGTCTTTTCTACCAAAGCAGCCAGGGGTTCGGCTTGGTCGGGGTGTTGGGCGAGGACTCCCTGTACCCATTGGGCAATAGCATCCCCCAATGCGGGAACAATCAACCCCATATTTTGACGCATCACCTGATGAACTGCGGTTTTATCCCCCCCGCTTTCTCTCTCCGTTTTGACCAGTTGTAGCCAAAAATCCTCTAATGCCTGTTGCTGATTCTCTCCAGTTTCCTCGTGCTGCAAAAACGCCCCCACCTCCTGCGCCACATCCTGCAAAAACTGCGCCTGGTTGTCTTGTCCCTCCTCCTGTAACTGTGCTGCAAACGACTCGCACACCTGTACAAACCCCTCATCTACCAACGCCAGATGACCGTCGAGAATTTGCGGTTCCTCGCCACTGGGACAGTCCAAGAGTTTTTGAATCAGAGTGAGATAAGCCTGCACTCGTTGTTCATAGCTTTGCCGATTATTCCGAGTTCTACCCAGTCCTAAAAACGCTCCTACTCGTCGCGTGATCTTGCATAAGAAATTCATAATCCTAAGCCTCTCTCTACTCGCACACCTGCACAAACCCCTCATCCACCAACGCCAGATGACCGTCGAGAATTTGCGGTTCCTCGCCACTGGGACAGTCCAAGAGTTTTTGAATCAGAGAGAGATAAGCCTGGACTCTGTGTTCATCCATCGCCACACACCGGGTAGGGGATACCACTTTGATTTTACCCCATCCCCCCAACTGAGAAACCCGGTTTCTTGTCCCCCACCGAGAGTAATCGGTAGAGTTGCCCACCCTACTCGATTTCATCCTCAGAAACCGTTTGCAAAACATTGTCATACAGAGATTCATTAACCCAGTATTGGGCTTCTGTCATCATTGCATCCAATAGCGGTTTCACCTTGGGGATAATCTGGTTTTGTTTGGCTAAAATCAAAATTCCTAAAGTGCCAATCACATTCAATTTTCAAGATTGAGCCACTTTTCTGGCTCTTTTTTCATCTAAGACAACCCTGGTTGTTTGTTCACTCAGGGCTAAAGCAATCACCTCCCTTTCCCCAGCATCTAATTCTAAAGGGATGGATTCTGGCATCTCCTGTACCGACTTAACTTGAACCCAAGCCGCTTCAATTCCATTAACAATGGTTTCAGAGTTAGGAAATCCTGATTCAACGGTTTCCGAGTAAACCGCTTGGGGAATGACTATCTCAGTAAACAGGGATTTTAATATATCTAAGCGGTTAATACTTGCAAAGTTAATCAAAGGCGTAGCATTACAAATGACCTTAATCATCCCACAATCCTGATTGAATCGCTTCGAGATCCTCTGCTAAATCATCTTTGTCGTATTGCCGAACAATATGATTTTCTCCCAACAGTTTTTGAAATTCCCACACGGAATAATTCAACAATCGACGGGCTTGACTAAAGGTAAATATCTGTTTTTCATAAAGTTGCATGGCAATTTGTTCCAAAACTGCCGTCTCACCTTGCTCAATTAATTCGATGGGAATTTGTATATTAATTGCTTGCATCTACCATCACCTCATCATTTCAAAAGACATTCATTAATCACTCTCGCGATCTCCACCGGATACCTTACTTGGACAGGCGAGGAGTTCTTGAATCAGGGAGAGATAAGCCTGGGCTCTTTGTTCATCCATAGCCACACACCGCGTAGGGGATACCACCCCGATTTTAGCCCACCCCCCAGAAACCAGGTTTCTTGGTTAAATTTTGTGAAGAAACAAAGAGACTGATAGAAACCCGGTTTCTTTTTCCCCCACAGACGCTAAAACCTCAATTTCTTAATTCACCGGAGTCGTTTTGTCTTTTTGCAAAAGAAAATCAAGGTATTCTTCCAGTTGTTTTTGTCGGTGTTCTGACAGGTTGCGAAATTTACTTAAAATTGCTTCTTCTCTTAAATAGTCACTCAGGGGCATAATCTGTGATGCCGTCACTTCAATGGTAATTTGAGGAACATCAAACCCTTCTAAACTATACCCATCTTCTTGGGACTCTGGCATGGAATAATGTTCAACAATCGTGGCAATATCACCCCGTTTGAGGTGATATTGAGGCAAGTCTCCAGTGAGTGCAACTTTGGAAAATAGAGGATGTTGAGGTTTCATTGATATTCTCCTTTGTCGGGGACTAGAGTTACAAATCGGGTTCCATTATTATTGGTCATCCATATTGTTAAGGTTTTTAGTTCAATGCCATTTTGACCTCGCAATGTTGCACGAATCCTATATTTTTGACCATAGGGGGTGGTTTCGATGGGTTCAGCAGGTTGAGTGAGGACTTGGGTTCTTAAATCTTGTTCGAGTTGTTGCCAATTCTCTAATGTATATCCTGCCTGTGCTAAGAATTTAGATTTATCATCTTTAGGCAGTTGGACGAGTAAATAGTGAGTGAGTTTTGATGGGTTAATAATGGAGTCTTCTGGTAAGAAAACCATATTTTATTCTCGTTGGGTTTGATTCTCATTCATCGGGAGAATTTGGGGTAGATTGGAAAGCATAGCTAAGATTTCAGTTTCCGTGGTTAGCATGATGCAACAGCTTCAGGATAGTATTCCCATTTTATCCCATCCCCGCGACTGAGAAACCCGATTTCTTGAACCCCACCCAATTCACTCTGCTTCCCCAAAATTATCTAAAATACTTTTAATTTGCTCCGTAGTAATATCCTCCTGCTCCGATTTACTATAAATCGTCAATAACAAAATACTGGTTTCTGATTCCAGTAAATAAATAATGCGATAGCCACCAGCATTATTGGTGGGTTACGGCGGATATCCCATTAAATGGTTATTTCCTCGATTTAATTCCGCCTAACCCACCCTACTGGCGGTGCCACTACAAGGATTTCTGCAAATTATTCAACAAGCGTCAGGTGAAGCCGATTATACCTATCGTTCTCTTGGCTACGCTTCCAGTTTTCAATTATTCACAATTATTCAACTAGAAATAAGCTGTTTGGCATTTAAACCTTAATATCAATAACGGCGAAAGCCTTGTAGTGCGTTAAGCGAAGCCATGCCGCAGGCTTTGCATCTTGCTCGCTACTAATACCCAATCTAAATGCATGACAGCTTAGGACATAATGCATGAATGACTCACAGGGAACACCAGGCTCTCTGGGAGTTATGGTGATAAGGAAAATTTATTGAATTTGGTCAAAGGCTTGCTGGATAAGGCTTTGCCTGTTCCCTGTTAAGAGTTCCCTAAAAACTAGGGTTTCCACCACAAGTACCGAAGAGCCGTCATCCGTGTCAACTTAAGCCAAAGCGCAAAATCCCCCAGTCACCTAAGACAGGGGGAAATTTTTGCGAATTATTGCAGGTTCACCAGAACGCCGTCTTGCCTCAGCTTATGACCTGGAAAACCAGGTGGGTATCGTGGACACTCGTTTTAAGTTTCCGGGTTCATACCCGGTCTACTGCCACAAGGTCTCTCGATTCCCTTTTACATACAGACAAGATCAAAAAACACTATTGGCAGTCACCAACGTCCCAGTGGAACCTGTATCCCTATTCTAACGATTTATTTTCAGATGTCTACTGCTAAGTATCGCCACCTTCTGCAGGGGCGCATGGCGTGCGCCATGAAACAGTCTGCTGTTCATGCCTAATCATGGGCTGTCGCTCTAAGCTAAACTGATGAGTGTCATCGATCGCAAATTATGTATGATGTTCGGGGTTATGGTCAGATGGTGTATAGCGAACCCCATTCCTATCTTGTCAAACTGGGGTTATTCCACTGGAACAGTTGGCGCGAGAAGCATCCTGATGTTACTCCCATGCTGGAGGGTGCTAACCTAAATTTATTGGATCTGAGTGGGTTTAACCTGAGAGGGGCTAACATTCAAGGGGCTAACCTCTTTGGCACGGATTTGCTTGAAGCCGACTTGACCGATGCCAATCTTAGAAAAGCTGATTTTACAGGCGCAGATTTTAGAAATGCTCTTTTAAGCGGCGCTGATTTATCTGAAGCCCGATTGATTAGAACTCAAGCGTTAGGTACAAACTTTGAGAGAGCAATATTTACAGGAGTTTGCTTAGAAGATTGGAATATTGATAGTACAACCAACTTAACTGGAGTTATCTGCGACTATGTTTATCTTAAATCCAGATATTCTCCTGAGAGTAAACGATATGTACTGCAAGAACGCCGTCCTCATAGTGGTACATTTGAGCCGGGTGAGTTTACGAAGCTTTTCCAAAAAACGCGGGAAACCGTTGAGTTGATTTTCCGCAAGGGGATTGATTGGCAGGCTTTTTTGGTTGCTTTTCAAGAGTTGGAGAAGGAAAACGATAATGTTCCGGTTTCCATTCAAGCGATAGAAACGAAGCATCGAGGTACTGTCGTTATCCACCTCAACGTTCTGCCAGAGCAGGATAAGGCAAAAATTGAGCAATCGTTTAAGCAGTGCTATAAACAGGAACTTCAACGCATTGAGGCAGATTATCTAGAAACGTTAGGTGTTAGAGTTCAGTCAGAGGATTTAATCACCAAATATCGCCAACGAAATGCTGATTTCAAGGCGATGATTCAGATTATGGCTCAAGCTCAAAGTGACTTTGTTTTAAAGGGGATTTCCCAATTAGAATGATTTGTCATTTGTTTATGTCATTTGTCCTTGGCTGGGGCGGGTTTAGTCACGTTATCGGTTGTGTTGGATAGTATTATCGGTAAAACCCGCCCCTACACAATCAACAATCAAGACTTTAACCGTACCACAGGGTTTCTATTGTTTGTGCGATCGCCTGGGGGTTCTTCCCTGAGTTAGAATTCAGGAGAACGGTGACATGACCGAGTTTGCGCCCAGGGCGGGATTGCTTTTTCCCATACCAATGCACATAAGTTTGCGGCTGGCTGGCGAGTTTTTGCCGTTTTTCAAGGTAATCATTTTGGGAATATTCGTAACCCAATAGATTAACCATGACGGCTCCATTACACTTAAGTATTGGTTTTGTCAATGGTAATCCGGCAACTGCCCGTAAATGCATTTCAAACTGCGACGTTTCACAAGCATCTAGACTAAAATGTCCAGAATTGTGGGTACGAGGGGAGACTTCGTTGACATATACCTGATTATTGGCGGTGAGAAAGAGTTCAATCCCAAACACGCCCACGGCTTGTAAACTATTGAGTAAGGTACGTGCGATCGCGTTAATCTCTTGTTGTGTCTCTGAGCTAATCGGTGCGGGAATAATCACCCGACGGCAGACTTGATTTTCCTGCTGGGTTTCGACAACCGGGTAAACCACTACCTCACCGCTTACAGAACAAGCCGCGATCACAGCTAATTCTCGTTCAAAGGGTATAAATTCCTCGACGAGTAGAGGTGTATCGGCAAGTTTTTGCCAGAGTTCCTGGAAACTCTCTCTATCCTTAAAAATAAACGTGCCTTGACCATCATAGCCGTGGCGTCGCGCTTTGAGAACCAAGGGAAAATTCAGTGTATCAGGGTTGAGGGGTGTCTCTAGTAAGTTAAAAGCAGGTTGGGGTAAGCCAATGTCACGTAAATAGCAACGTTGGTGATATTTATCGAGTAGGGGGGCTAAGGCGTCTAGGCGGGGGCGAAAACAGACACCTTGGTTTGCCAAGGGGAACAACGCATCTAAATTAATAAATTCATTCTCAAATGTGATCACATCACAATGGGCAGCTAACTTTGCAGTCGCGGCGGCGTCATCAATCGGGGCAAAGATGGTATCAGAGGCAACACTAACGGCTGGATCAGTAGGCTGGGGTGTTTGAATCACCAAATCCAAACCCAATGATTTAGCCCCACCTCCCATCATCCAAGCCAGTTGTCCACCACCGATTACCCCTACTCGTTTCACAGTCTTAGCCATCAATAGGTTTGAGTCACTCGTTTGCCATGTTAGCGGATTTTGGTGTCAACGTTTTAGGACTTAGGCACAGATCCTGCTTAGGGTAGCAGGGCTAATTCATTTAAGGAAAGCTGGATTTATGAATTCAGCCAAGCCGGATTAGTAAATGATTAAGCCGCAAGTTTTTAAGTGCTTTATTACTGACTATAAACGCTTAATTCATTGTCAACCAAGTCCATAAGGGCGAACTAGGATAAAATCGAGAAGTTTGAAACCTACTCCAGTCAGATGTTATTACTGTAGCTGTGATTACTCAAACATAAGCGGCTACCTGTCTACAATCGTCCTGTTGAGAATGGTGCTTGGCGTCGAAAAATAACCAATAATAGTCAAACCCATCCCGACTATCCGAAAAACTGAAAACTCTAATCACCAACCATGAGCCAACCCACACCCGATCAACTGCAAATCTTTCTTGATATCGCCACAGAAGCTGCCATGGCAGCCGGGGCAATCTTGCAAACCTACTGGGGTAAACTAGATGCCGTAGAAGAGAAAGGGCGTCCAGGTGATTTAGTCACCGTTGCCGATAAAGAAGCAGAAGCCGTCATTTTAAAAGTCTTAAGGCGTCATGTCCCCCATCACGCTATTTTGGCAGAAGAATCGGGTCAAGGGGGAGATCAACAGAGTAAATATCGGTGGGCAATTGATCCCCTCGACGGCACCACCAATTATGCTCATCAATACCCCATTGCCTCTACATCAGTGGGATTACTCATTGACGAAATCCCGCAAGTGGGAGTGATCTATAATCCCTTTCGCAATGAACTCTTTCGCGCCGCTAAGGGATTAGGGGCAACTTGCAACCGCCGTCCCATTCACGTCTCTAACACATCGACTTTCAATCAAAGCTTACTGGTAACTGGCTTTGCCTATGACCGTCGCGAAACCCCAGATAATAACTATGCCGAGTTTTGTCACCTAACTCACCTCACCCAAGGCGTTCGCCGCAGTGGTTCAGCCTCACTGGATTTGGCAGATGTGGCTTGTGGACGCTTAGATGGTTATTGGGAACGGGGAATTTCGCCCTGGGATATTACGGCTGGTGTAGTATTAGTGCAAGAGGCAGGTGGCACAGTCACCGCTTATGATGGTAGCCCCCTTGTCCTAAAATCTGGACGAATTCTCGCCACCAATGGTCAAATTCATGACCAACTCAGCCAGGAACTGTTAAAAACACCACCCCTGTCCAGTTGGAATTGAGATCGTCATTCGTCATTTGTCATTTGTCATACTCAAGGGAGCGAGAAGCAAGCTACGTCATTTACTTCCCCATCTTCCCCATCTCCCCAAGCTTCCTTTGCTCCCTCAGCTCCCTCAGCTGCCCTTAACCGAACAGTCTTGAGATGCACCAGATCTTAGGAACTGTATTTTCTACAATAGCTATGAGGATGTCAAGGGGGTCTCTCATCTCTAAGACAGACTATAAAACTATTCTTTCGTCACAGCAATTGGACAGCACCCTATGGCTTTTGAAATTGAACGCGGACTCTTTAAGTATGATTTCACGGATTATCATGCCATTCTAGGCGTTCCCGTCGATGCGGATGAGAAGACAGTCCGGAAGCAGTATCTCAAAGTAACTCGCCGTCTCCACCCTGACAGCAGCAAATTCAAAACAGACGAGGAAAAACAGCAAGCCAATGAACTGCTAACCAAACTCGTCAATCCTGCCAAGGAACAACTGTTTCGCGGCAGTCGCGACTATAGAATCAGTTTAGGACACATGGGTAAGCGTCTAGCCGCAGAAGGAGGAAAAATTTCTATTTACAGTGACGTGGCTAAACAATTGGCAAAAGCTGGTGCAAATGCCGATGCTGTTTATCGAAATTCCTTGAAATCGCTAGCCTCTAAGCAATACGAATCTCTTGATCGAGTTGTGGACGTCACTGGCGAAATCAGTGAACTCAACTTAGTTTACTTGATGCTTAAAGGAAAAACATCCAAATCCGGCATCGGCAAAACCTCTCCAGGAACAGCCGTTTCCAAAACAGCCGGACCGGGTAAGGCGGTCAAGAAAACCCAAGCTGGCGCTGCTACCAGTGATGCCTCAACCAAGGGGGGTGGAACTCAAGAAGGCTCAAAAGTTGCTGCCTATATCAGCCGTGCTGACAGCTACATGCAGAAAAACAATTTTGCGGGTGCTGTTTTAGAATTACGAGAAGCTCTCAAATTAGAGCAAACCAATAGCAAATGTCATGGCTTATTAGGGTTAGCTTATTTAAAGCAAAATCAAGTGTCCATGGCTAAGGTTCACATTAATAAAGCCTTGCAATTAAATCCGCAGGAAGAAAACGCATTGAAAGGGAAACAATATATCGACAAATTAACCCAGAAATCGGGTTCAGGCAAAAAGCCGAAAGAGCAATCGGGTGGCGGGGGTTTATTTGGAGGATTGTTTGGCGGCAAGAAAAAGTAAGGGAATCAGGGACAAAGGATCAACTGCTGCGTCCCCTTGTGGGCGCAGCTTGTAAGTAATGTATAGCATCACTTGCTCAGGGAAAATGTACCCTTGCTTCCCCAGCTCCCCCTCACCACAACACTTATTCAGCAGCCCCTAAGTATTCAACCGGACATGAGATAACTTGCAAAAAGGATCGTTGGCGGTAGATGATAGGAAAGGAATCCACCCTGTAGGTGGTTAGCAGATTCAATACCCCGCCCTACTCCCTGAGGACGAGGATTGCCGGACAAACGGCAACTAAGTATTGAATACCGCATAGAGTCTCAACCTGGTACAAACTCTTGGATACTTCCCTAGTCCAAGTTATCTTTAAGACTTTTTGTCGAGTCGCTCGCGATTGTTAGGACATCTTGGTTGAGATGGCGGGAAGGGACTACATTTCGACTTCGCTCAATGTAAACACTCACTCGTGAGGATTATCTCCATGTTACGAGTACCAGTTCTATCAAAATCAGGTAAACCCCTAATGCCTACTAAGCCTAGTCGTGCTAGGCGTTGGCTGAAAGAGGGTAAAGCCAAAATCATGCACAACGACTTAGAATGTTTTACCATTCAGCTAACCTTTGAGACAGGAGAAGACACCCAACCTATAGCCATAGGACAACGACAGATGCTTAAGTGGCTATCTGAGTTGGCGACCGTTACAACCCACCAAGGATGGCAAAGAGACGGCAACGGTACGACGCAACTTAGACAGTGGCTAGGGTTAGCCGAAGACAAGAAAAACAAAGCTAATGAATAATCTAGAGTTTTACGATTATAAGCCGCACCTAAGCAGCTTACGTGAGGAGATATTCAAGGGTTTGACTCAACCCCAAAAAGCGATCGCGCCCAAGTTCTTTTATGATAAACGTGGGTCAGAACTGTTTGATCAGATCTGTGAGGTGGAGGAATACTATCCCACCCGGACAGAAATTCATCTGTTAAAAACCTATTGCCGGGACATTGCCCAACTCGTGGGTCAAGATTGCTTGCTGATCGAGTATGGTAGTGGCAGTAGTGCCAAAGTCCGCCTTCTGTTGGATGCCTTGCCGCACCTAGCCGGCTATATGCCCATCGATATCTCCCAAGAACACATGCTGCAAGCGTCAGCAGAACTAGCACAATCCTATCCTGACTTGGATGTGATCGCGGTTTGTGCGGATTATACCCAAGATTTTCAACTGCCACCCTACAGCAAAAAACCTGTTAATCACAAGCTAATTTTCTTTCCGGGTTCCACGATTGGCAATCTCCATCCCCAGGAAGCCATCCATCTGCTGAAACAGTCGCGTCGTCTTTTGGATAAAGGTGATAGCATGTTAATTGGTGTCGATTTGAAAAAAGATCCAGCTATTTTAAATGCTGCCTATAATGATGCCCAGGGAGTCACGGCTGCATTTAATCTCAACCTGTTAGATCGGATTAATCAGGAGTTAAACGCTAATTTTGATTTATCACACTTTCACCACTGGGCTTTTTATAATCAAGATGAAAGTCGCATTGAGATGCACTTAGTCAGTCTCAAGGAACAAACTGTTATCATCGATAAGACACCGTTTCACTTTCGCCAAGATGAAACGATTCACACCGAAAATTCATATAAATACAGCATTGAAGAGTTCCAGGATATGGCAAATTATGCTGGATTCGATGCTCAACAGGTATGGACAGATGCTGATCATCTCTTCAGTCTCCACTACCTAACGATTAGCCATTAGAAATTTTAATTCCCGGTTCCCTAGAAGGGCGGGTTTAGTCAAATTATCGGTTTATGGCAAAATGTGAGCGGTAAAACCCGCCCCTACATCCCTGTTCCCTGTTCCCTGTTCTCTGTTCCCTGTTCCCTGAAAAATGGCAAAAGCTGACAAAATAAACTTTTCTTGTCCAAGTGGTTTTCCCGAATTTCTCCCCGGCGAAAAACGTCTGGAGATGTATTTGATAGATACTATCCGCCAAGTTTTTGAGCGATATGGATTCACACCTATCGAAACTCCAGCAGTTGAGCGATTAGAAGTTCTGCAAGCCAAAGGAAATCAAGGGGATAATATTATTTACGGGTTGCAACCAATTTTGCCGCCCAATCGCCAAGCCGAAAAAGAACAGGCGGGAGAAAGTGGTTCAGAAGAGAGGGCATTAAAGTTTGATCAGACGGTTCCCTTAGCGGCTTATATTGCCCGTCACCTAAATGAACTTCAGTTTCCCTTTGCCCGTTATCAGATAGATGTGGTATTTCGGGGAGAACGGGCAAAAGCGGGACGCTATCGCCAATTTCGTCAATGTGATATTGATGTAGTGGGTCGTAATAAGCTGAGTTTGCTCTATGATGCCCAAATTCCGGCGATTATTGCTGAAATTTTTACGGCGATTAATATTGGAGACTTTTTGATTCGCATCAACAATCGTAAAGTTCTCAGTGGGTTCTTTGAATCAATTGGTTTAGATGAGAGCAAAATTATGCCCTCTATCCGGATTGTAGATGCAGCGGAGAAAATTGGCGAAACAAAGGTGAAAAAAGCGCTCTTGGCTGAAGGGTTATCCGATGAACAAGTCGAGCAAATTCTTACCTTCACCAAGATTCAGGGTTCGGTGGATGAGGTGTTGGCACAATTAAACGCCATGCTTGAGGATAAACCAGACGCTCAGGTATTGAAAACGGGCATTGCTGAACTAGAAACTGTGATTACCGGAGTGCGGAATTTGGGGGTGAGCGATCGCGTATTTTGCATTGACCTCTCCATTGCCCGTGGATTAGATTATTATACGGGAACGGTGTATGAAACTACACTCGTGGGTCATGAAGCCTTGGGTAGTATTTGTTCCGGGGGACGCTATGAAGAACTCGTGGGCATGTTTGTTGGCGATAAAATGCCAGGAGTGGGCATTTCCATCGGCTTAACTCGATTGATGAGTCGGTTGATTCAAGCCGGGATTCTGGAGTCTTTCTCCTCTACACCCGCCCAAGTGATGGTGGTGAATATGCAAAGTGACTTAATGCCTTTATATTTAGAGGTATCTCAGAAACTGCGTCAGGCGGGAATTAGTACGATTACCAGTTTTGACGAGCGCTCTGTGGGCAAACAGTTACAGCAAGCTGATAAACGGGGAATTCCCTTGTGTGTCATTATTGGCTCTGAAGAAGCAGCCGCTCAAAAATGCGGTTTGAAAAACATGAGAACCGGAGAGCAAATTGCTGTCAATATAGAGCAGCTAGCTAATGAGGTGAGCAAGCAACTAGCCTAAGCATTCCTGTAGAGACGTTGCATGCAACGTCTCTACAAAAGGGGTAATTTTGTAACATCAATTACAGACAAGAACACTGAACTACACTGCCACCAAAGCCTCTTGATAACGGTTATGGAGCAAACTGACATGAACCTGACTAAGAGCATACCAGGTTGGCTCACTGACCACTCCATCTTCCACTAAGCCATGACGTTTTTGGAACGATCGCACAGCGCGTTCTGTTTGTTCGCCAAAATCACCATCAATTGGCGCTGAATAATCCTGAGTCAGATGCAGCACCCACTGTACAGGAATTACCATATCATGTCTGCTGCCTCGATTGAGTACAGGCATATTAACTGGGGCACCCTGATAAAGAGCTTGCCACGTCAGGGAATCGACAATACCATCGGCTTTGAGGAACATACTTTGCTGAAATTCCATCACAGCATCATGGACCGAGCGATCAAAATACCCCCCCATTGGACCCGTATAAGTGCCGCAATGAGCCAAAAGCTTTTGTAGTTCTAAAACCTCGGCTCCCACAGAACCCAGTTGCAGTATAGGTTTGCGAACCGACGATTTAGCGGTGAGTCTAACCTTGGATGTTGTTTCTGGATTAAAAAGTGCTTGCATAATACAGAGCGTGACATTAAATTTAAGAGATTGTTGATGGCGGATAACTTATCCGGGCTAACCCAATCAGCCAAAAGAAAGGTCTTGTCAATCATCCGATTGGGTGAATTGGGTTCAAGGATGTAGTCTCTCTCAACTTAATCCTACAGTAGGTTCATCGGAAAGGAAATCACGCAAAAGCGATCGCGCCTGAGTGGGAAGGTTCAAGTACGCGATCGCTTAATTCAATTTAACGGATTTTATCTCAACCTGTGGAAACCCGCGCAGGCGGGTTTCGTTTGTGTAGCTGCGGTTTCAACCGCGCAATTAACTAGGCTAGGCGAGAATAAAATCGCTACTGTTGAGGGCACTCGCTTGAATCCCACTCAAGATAGCTAGGTCTGTATTGAAGGCACTAACGCGAGTATCATTACCATCTTGAATCAGGTCAAGCTGTTGGAACGTGATCCCTAAACCACGAATGCCAATCCGGTCAATTTCTAGCTCAAAGTCAGTAATCGTGTGAGCCGCAGTGGGAATAAAGCCATTAACAATCCAGAACTGCTCATCACCATTGCCACCCGTCATGGTGCTACCACCATAACCACCAAACAATAGATCATCGCCGTCGCCGCCTGAGAGTTGGTCATTGAAACCAGCAATCAGGATATCATCACCTTTGCCACCATCCAGACTGTTATTGCCCGAACCGAACGAGGCATTAAGAATATCATCGCCATCGCCACCGGACAATTGGTCATTGAAGCCAGCTAAGAGATTGTCATCACCTTTACCACCATCAAGGCTGTTATTTCCTGTACCAACGGAAGCGTTAAGGATATCGTCGCCGTCACCGCCCAAAAGTTGGTCATTTGAGCCAGCGAAGAGGTTATCGTCACCTTTACCTCCATCGAGCAGATTATTTCCGCCACCATTTAAGGCATTGAGGATATCTTCACCCTTGCCGCCTAATAGGTGGTCATTCGAGCCAGCTAACAGAACATCGTCACCTTTGCCTCCATCGAGCAGGTTATTTCCGCCACCATTGGAAGCATCCAGGGTATCATGACCTTTGCCGCCAAACAACTGGTCGTTGAGGTTAGCTAACAGTTCGTCGTCGCCTTTTCCACCATCGAGCAGGTTATTTCCTGCACCATTGGATACATCCAAGCGATCATCGCCAGCTTCACCAAATAATTGGTCGTAGCTATTGCCAATCAGTGTATCATCGCCTTTACCGCCGTAGAACTGATTCCCACCAATGCTTCCTGAGCCATCCACCTCATCGTCCCCAGCCAGGGCAAAAACGATGACTGGACTGTCAGTAATGGTGAAAACATCATCGCCACGGGTACCAAAAATCGGAGTGGGAGCAATCTTTTGATTGCCAAAGTCGATGTTCGTGACTGTATCACCAGGACGCAACACCACCCTTTGAGGTTGGGGAGTACCGGGCGTAGGTATAATACTGACAGCTAAGTCGTCGTGGACATAGCTCTGGTTGTACGCCACTTGTACCCCTTCTGAAGCATCAGCATTTTCGATGCCAATCGTGGCACTAGTTAAGATGGCATTCATTTCATCGTATTGATAGAGAATGCTGCCATCTGAGTCTAGGATCGCCTGAAATGTCAGGGAACCACCACTAGAGTAACGAGGAATATCCTGATACTGAACAATGAATTGATCCTCAACTTGATCGTGGTAGTAATAAACCGCACCTCCCCGACCGGGATTCAAATCATCCCAGAAGGGTGCAATGAAATCATTGGGTTGATTGGGATTGAGAATGGGATCATTACTAAAATCACGGGCTTCAGAGCCAAAACCCAGGTATCCATTTGAGGAAATCTTGACCGTATTTTTATCTTCTCCGAAGAAAGAGAAGTTGAAGGGTAAGTTAACTTGGGCGAAAGAATCATCACTTAAACTGAGCCTTGTACCCAATCTTGAGATATCCACCCAGTTAAAAGTCGGACCACCAGGTTGGTCGCTGTCAGACCATTGGTAGTTAACCGAAGTTGGAGATGTGGCTTGCCAACCCGGTCGCAGCACCTCGGCAACGTTGTAGATACCGGGAGTCAGGTTAGTAAACGTATAATTACCGTTAACATCGGTGGTTGTGGATGTTTCACCGGAATCGAGTTGACCGTTCTCGTTATCATCCAGATAGACTGTCCAACCAGCGATACCCGGTTCACCAGCATCTCGCTGCCCATTTCCGTTAAAATCATTCCACTTACTGCCGCTAATTTCTCCTGGCGTAGATGCTCCGACAAACACATTATCGATCGCCCAGTTATCTGTACTACTACCACTATGATTGATTTGTCGCCAGCGGAAACTGGTGCTACTGGTTTGGGCTGCGGTAGGAACTGTTTCGATGAGTGTTGTCCAACTGGTGAAATCTTCGGTGTCATAGAGTCCAAGCTGAGTCCAGCTAGTACCACCATTGATGGAATATTCCAGTACTACATCTTCCCCAGCATCGGCATTCTCGCCACCATTGGAGCTATTGCCAAAAATCAAGTCAAAGAAGACTGTACCGCCATTGGAGACATCGACAAAGTTTGTAGTGGCAAAGCGAGAGTTCCCACCAGAAGAACCCCCACTAAACCACAGCGAGTTCCCATCACTACCGACAAAGTTGCTATTAGCGGTTCCATTGGTGATTGTTGCCCATTGGCTATTGTCAATGTCTGGGTCAAAGTCATCAACAACGCTGTTGAGGATCGGTGGTCCAACCGTTACATTATCGATTGCCCAGTTATCGAAACTATTGCCACTGTGAGCGATTTGCCGCCAACGGAAGTTGGTGCTACTCGTCTGAGCAGCAGTAGGAATCGTCTCCGTTAGGGTTGTCCAAGTGGTGAAGGCTTCTGTGTCGTAAAGACCAAACTGGTTCCAAGTGGTGCCACCGTTTGTGGAGTATTCCAGCACCACGTCTTCCCCTGGATCGGCATTTTCGCCACCATTGGAGCTATTGCCAAAGATCAGGTCAAAGGTAATCGTGCCGCCATTAGCAACATCTACCAGGTTGGTGATGGCAAAACGAGAGCTACCGCCAGGAGAACCTCCGTTAAACCAAAGCGAGTTCCCATCACTGCCAACAAAGTTGCTATTGGCTGTACCGTTGGTAATGTTTGACCATTGGCTATTGTCAATGTCTGGGTCAAAGTCATCAAAGAGTACGGGAAGAACTGGAGGAGGGGTAGAGCCAGTCAGGGCGCTGTAGGCATTGAGCCGCCCACCTGAAACGGTTATGCCTTGTAATGCTGGAATTGGGTCAACGGTTGCTAGGATGCGATCCTTGACCTGTTGGGCTGTTAATGTGGGGTCGTCAGACCAAACCAAACTAGCAACACCTGCGACGTGAGGACTTGCCATGGATGTCCCACTCTTAAAACCGTATCCACCCCCAGGAATCGTGCTGTATACGGAGGAGCCTGGTGCGCCCAAATCTACAGAGGTTGCTCCGTAGTTGGAAAAACTCGACCGTCGATCATCATCGTCGGTGGAGGCGACAGAAATAATGTTATCTAGGTTATAGCTAGCAGGGTAAGCTGGTCTTGTATCGTTGTTGTTATTTTCATTACCTGCTGCAGCAACAAACAATTGTCCTGCATTACCCGCCGCCGCGATCGCATCCCTCAATCCCTGGGAAAAGCTATAGCCACGCCAGCTATTGTTGGTCAGGTTAGCGCCCATCATCGTGGCATATTCTATCGCTTGAATCGCATCGAAGTAGGAACCCGAACCCGAAGATCCTAGGAACTTGAGCGCCATAATATCGGCAGACCAACTGACACCCGTCACACCGATACCGTTATTTCCTTCCGCAGCGATGGTTCCGGCTACGTGAGTGCCGTGACTGTTGTCGTCAAAGGGGTCGTTATCGTTATTAATAAAGTCCCAACCGTAGACATCATCAACGTAGCCGTTGTTATCATCATCAATCCCATTTCCGGCAATTTCTCCCGGATTTGTCCACATATTGTCATTGAGATCGGGATGGTTATAATCCACCCCGGTATCAATCACCCCAACGACTATATTGTTTCCGGTTTCAATATCCCAGGCTTCGGGAGCATCAATGTCTGCGTCAGCCGTACCACCTGTCTGTCCGGTATTATTTAACCCCCAAAGTTGATTGAATTCCGGGTCATTGGGAACAGTGGTAGTGGTGGAAACGATATAGTTGGGTTCGATATATTCAATGGCGGGATCGTTGCTATAAAGGGCGATGGCTTCGGCGACGCTCATCCCTGGAATTTCCCAAAGTTGAATGCCCATCGTTTGAGTGGACTCTTTTACATTGGCGCCAAGGCTAGTTTTGAGAGCGTTAATTTGATTCGTGGGAATCGATAAATTAACTTTAACAATCACCTCACCGGCGGCGTAGGCTGTCCCTTCTACACCCATGGTGCTAGAGAGTTCTTGCACTAAGGCTTGGAATTCAGGTGACTCCATCTCTCGCTTAGGCGCAACAGCTACCTGATTCGTAGTCTCGTCTTGATTCGTACTCTCGTCTTCTAAGTCTACTGAGCCATTGAGTTCAATTTGGCTGTTGTCGGATTGATCGAACAAATCGTTAGTGGACATAGGTCTCACTCCTTCAACAAAATTTCTTAGAAAATCCGATCGAGTGGCTATTTCATTCCAGTCGATTCGCTGCAACTCGTGAACTTTCACTGACTACTCTGGATTGGGCAGCGAATTTTACGCGAATGAACGATTTTTTTGACAAAACTTTACAAAAACTGAACGGTCAGACACAGGATTTACTCCTTCACGCTCAATGAATGTAAGTCAAAACTAATGCAACGAAACACTGTATCTGGGAGGTTTACGCTCTCGGGCGTAAGTCCTCAAAAATTAACCTGAATTTAACCTTACTTATGTAGCCGTAAGGTTAGAACATCGATGTCTAGTTGAGGAGTATAGACGTTTCTTTGCCGGAAATCCAAATAGTTAACAAAACTTATGAACATCCACATAACCAACTGTCCCAGCCGACATTGAAACCCCTACAGGACTTAGGCACAGTGTCTATAATGGCACAATCCTTGTAGTGCGTTTAGCGAAGCCATGCCGCAGGCTTTGCATCTTGCTCGCTACTAATACCCAATTTAAATGCATAACAGCTTATCAGGGTGACTTAGTTCCCCCGGAGTCTTGTCCCCAGCAACGCAATCAGGTTAATTTAGCCAAGGGTGACTTCATCGGATTGGGTATTAATCGAGCGCTCAAAGGATAAAAAAATGATTAGCTGGTGGGGGAATTATTTAGTTGTCTGTGTCAATCTGTGTCTCTTAGGATTTACTGTTCTAGAAAGTGCTATCCCTTCTGTATCATCTGTTTTTTTGTCAATAGTTGGCAATAATTTTTATTATAACTTTAACAAAACACATGCGTCCAAGGGGGAGGTTGGGAGTGAGACGAAAACCAAACATTATACAAAGTGTTACGAAGATTCAAGGGGTTGAGCTGTATCAAAATTAATTTTGCCCAGAAAAAACCCACCATAGATAATATACCTGAAAATCGCACACTCATCTCACAATTGCTGTAACCCTTGAAAATTCGTAGATAATTCCGGAAAACGGGTCAAAAATGATCAATTATGACGTTTTGTTGAGATGGAAGCATGATTTAAAAATTTAAACTGTTCTGGGTGAAATAATAGTTTAAATTATAATCGATTGACAAATTTAGCCGAAACGGGATTGAGTCAAGCTAAGGAAATGTCAGTAGCGAAGCAGAAAGAAAGAGTCAAGGGGTATGTCGTGAATCGTGGTATCAAAAGAAGTGCGATCGCTCGCTGTGCAGTATCGGATTCGTCTAAAGTCCAATAGTAATCAAGTGTCCAATTATGTGATTAGAGAATGAAGCGAAGCGAAATGAAGAATCTCTCCAGATACTAATGCTTATTCCGACGCTTGTTACTCGCTAACACTTCGCGTTACGCTACTGGATTGACACAGCTAAAATGATGGAATAGACTTGACGATTGAATCGGGCGCCCCTACAGTTTCCGGGCTAATGGTTAATTGCTCAAATAAGGTGTGCCGAGCCACTACTAACATGACACAGCTAAAATGGTGGAGTGGATTCTACCGTTAAATCGGGCGCACGCCATGCGCCCCTACAGTTTATGCACTACTCATCGTTATTGGTGTTACTATCCTTATCCCTATCGTTCCCGCTACTTTCGCCCTCAACGGCAAAAGCCCAAGATACAATAGCACAATCTAGCTTTGCCCCAGGATTTTGGCGTCCCGCAGAACAACTGGTTCAAGAACAACTGAATTTGATTAATCGGATTGAGGGGGCATTCTACAGTCCTAATGTATATCAAGTAGAAGCGACGCGATCGCAACTTTTCTTACATCTCGGCAAAGTGGAACGCTTCTTGAATAGTCAGTATCGAATTCCCCAGTTTCTCTGTAATAACGGAACACCTGATCCTGATGTTCCTGCACCGTTAACCTTACCCCAGCGACAGGTATACTGCAATCTTTATGTATCTACCCAAAAGCTGGAACCAATGGTTGATCTGTTGGATATGCGGTTACCGATGCTAGCTGGGTTAGCTGCACCTAGTACCATACCACTAGATGATCAACGTCCAGGCTTGCGGTTGAATTTAGCCACACCACTTCGTCCTGAATTTGCACCTGTACCCGACTTTCCAGAACCGGAACCGCCTGTCTTGGGTATGCCAACAAAGCGCCCCCTTACAGACTATCAGAGACAGCCGTTACAACCTGCGATCGCGCCTCCAGAAGCTGTCACCCAAACTCTTTTAGCCGCACGGGAACAACTATTACCCACATTACCCGCATTTCCCGACTCGGCTCGTATCATTGACCCCGGTGTCTACTCGGTAATTCCCACTCAGAGTACTTTGGGTCTTTTACCCTTAGAACCCCAACGATATGCCGACTTTCTTGAGCAATCCAACACCGGGATTGCCCGTATATTCCTCGCCGAAAGCTATCAACCTGATCCCAATAAGCTGCGAAACCGCCTGCAATCTCCCCTCCCCCAACCCTTTCCCTTAACGACTGGGGTTGAATCGGCGACGGATTCTGTTCCCAGCTTGGCGCTGGAGATTGAAAATGGAAACTTTACCATTTCTTTGCAAGGGTTGGATTATGGTTTTATTGTCAATTTGGGTGATGTTTCTTTAGACGAACTCGACGCCAATCTCAACACAATTCCTACGCTTACACCTGAACAACGAGATTTATTTCTGAACTATCGTCCGCCCAATGACGTAGAAGCTTTACAAATAGACCAACGGCGCTTTTATACGGGTAAAGATGGGATTGGGTTTGTCCCGCCTTTAAGCCCACCGGCGGCTATCGGTTCAGAGGTAAAATTAAATAATACGTATTTGGTTCGATTAATTCAATTCCAGTTACCCGAAGCTGTACTTGAAGGAGAACCAATTTCCCGGGCGCAGCGCCGTTATTTACCAGAAATACTCAACACACCCAGCAGCGATGTGATTGTGGCGTTTCAACCCGTTCACCAGCGTTTAGATGGGAGTTATACCGTGCTGTGGTGTTTACTGTATCGGTTTAGTGATCCCCAAATTGAAAATTTAGCCGAATATGTTGATTTAGAGTAGGGGCTTGGTTCCCAAGCCCTTACTTGGTTCCCTTGGTGACCAAGCCCCTACGAATGCCCGGTATATAATGGCAAACGCGATCGCACTCCCTCTGCTCCCAGACGTTCCACGCCTTACGTCTCTACAACCCCTTGACGGAGCCTGCGCCCCTAGGCTAAGGGTTAATTTGGCTCTGGGAATAATTGTAATTGTATCTGAATCAATGTTTAATCCTTATCGTTATCAACAACAGTTAAATCAACCGTTTTCCTTTGATCGTCTCTACTCTCATCCGGGTTCTCTGGATAGTTATGATTCCCAGGGAAGTCGCCAAAGCATTGGTATTATCGGTGGGGGAATTGCTGGACTTACCTGTGCTTATGAATTGAGTCAATTGCAGCACCAGGTTACTCTGTTGGAAGCGTCTGGGCGTTTAGGGGGTCGTATTTATACTCACTACTTCAGTGATGGCACTCATGCCGAATTGGGCGCCATGAGGGTTCCGGCTAGTCATGGTTGCACCCTCCATTATATGGATAAATTTAAGTTAAAAAGAAGACAATTTGTTAGTTACAATCCCGCCGCTTACTATTATTTACGTGGGCAAAAGACTCGCCTTAACAAGTATAAACCCCTATTATATAACTACAATTTAACTCCTGAAGAGCAGCAAGACCCGGCAGTAATTTACGAAACTATTTTAGAGGAGTTAATTGAGTCTTTGTCTAATCAGGAGAAATGGGAGATGTTTTCCCCTAGCTTCACCAGTTCCCGACTAAGAGAATACGACAGCCTCTCAGTAACCCAATATTTTCGCGATCGCCTCTCCCCCGATGCCTTTGAATTCGTCGGTCACGCGACAGGGATGCTCCATTATAATCAAGTTTCTCTTTTGAATGGGTTAATTGACTTTTTGGCTTGGCATCGCGTGGAACAATACAAGTTAGTCGGCGGGATGGAAACCCTGGTAAACGCTTTTGCGGAAAGAATACCAGGGGACATTCAGACTCAAGCCCAGGTAACCGCCATAGAACTAACGGATTCTGGTGTTAAACTCCACTGGAATAGTTTACAGGGTAAACAAAGCGCCGAGTTTGATTTTGTCATCTGTACGGTTCCGACTACGGCTTTGGCAAAAATCGATTTTGATCCGCCTTTACCTGTTAAACAAAGGGAAGCGATTAACAGTCTGGGGTATTGTAGCGCCGCGAAAACCTTATTCCACTGTACCGCTCGTCCTTGGGAGTTTGAGGATGGGATTTATGGTGGCGGAAGTTTTACTGACTTAAATATCGAAAAGTGTTGGTATCCTGATGATAATGCTATCTTGGCAGATAAACAATCAGACAATCCTGACTGGATAGCATGCGATCGCGAACGTTCCCATCAACCGTCTGCGTTTACAGCAGCGTATCGTTGGGAAGGGAATTCACGAAAATTCCGGAGTCTGGAAGAAGGCGATCGCACTGAATTGACGTTACGTGAGGTTAAGCAACTCCATCCTCAGATTGAGCCATACGTTGATGATATCGTTCACTATATTTGGGATGAAAAGGCTAAACTGGGTTCTGGCTCTTATGCCTTTTTTGCTCCAGGAGAACATGAGCGATATCAAGGATGGTTGGGTGAATCCTATCCTCACCAGCAACCTCGCGTCTTTTTTGCCGGGGAACATCTGGGCATTAATCATGCTTCGGTGCAAGGGGCAATTCAGACAGCACTTGCGGCAACAATTGATGTTCTTGAAAATAGCTGACTCAAATAAGCGTTAAGATCGAAAATTATTCTACAGTCACCCTAAATGAGTTAATGACAATTTTGTCAAATATTTTGAATGACAAACGCTCACAATAATCTGAAAACGATCTATGACTCAAGCCCAAGCCGAACTAAAACTATACAGCTTTGATGAATTTATCAGCTGGTATCCCGAACAATCAGAAGTACGGTACGAACTGCATGATGGAGTAATTATCGAAATGCCCAAGCCAAAGGGGAAACATTCAAATCTAACCGGTTCCCTGATTGAGCAACTGTTGATCGTTATTAGGCAGATAGGCAAAGGAGGTATTTGGACTATTCCTAGAGAGTCGATTGTCAAACCCAAACGGGAAAAATCAGGTTATGAACCGGACATCATTGTGTTAAACCAAGAAACCATTGGAATGGAATCTCGGTGGGAAAGTGAATCAATTATCCAAAATTCAGATTCAGTCAAATTAATTGTCGAGGTTGTTTCCACTAATTGGCGTGACGATTACTACAATAAACTTCGAGATTATGAAGAAATGGGCATTGAGGAATATTGGATCATCGATTATGCCGCCTTGGGGGCGAGAAAGTTTATCGGGAACCCCAAGCAACCTACATTTTTTGTTTGTAATTTGGTTGATGGAGAATATCAGATGACGCCCTTTACGGGAAATACTCCCATTGTTTCCCCAACTTTTCCCCAGTTCAACTTATCTGCACAGGAGATTTTTGACTTGGCTTTGTATTTGGGATGAAGAAGCTAAGCTGGGTTCTGGCTCTTATGCCTTTTTTGCTCCAGGAGAACATGAGCGATATCAAGGATGGTTGGGTGAATCCTATCCTCACCAGCAACCTCGCGTCTTTTTTGCCGGGGAATGAGACTAAGGCAAAATTAAACAAGAGGCGCAAATCCAAAGCCACCCAATCCACTCAAACCAATGTTCAGCCGCTCAACCTTTTGGGGGAATAGCCCATGGCAAAGGACATCTAAGCTGTTCGGCATTTAAACCTTAATATCAGTAATGGCGAAAGCCTTGTAGTGCGTTAAGCGAAGCCATGCCGCAGGCTTTGCATCTTGCTCGCTACTAATACCCAATTTAAATGCATGACAGCTTACCACGACACGGTAAGAACCAATTGTACAAATTGTTCTAGCCAATCATCCCATTAAACTCATTATTTTCGACCCAATTGAGGAGGTTATAGTCAAATGGATACACTAGACCAATATCGCAACTACATCCACAAAATCATTTCAAAATACGCCAGCATTCCCCATATTCACGGACAGATTAATAGTATCGTAATTGTCAGCGAAGACAGGAACCACTTTCTCCTGATGAATGAAGGCTGGGACGGCAAGAAGCATATTCACCACTGCCTAATTCACGTTCAAATCCTTAATGAAAAACTCTGGATTCATTTTGACGGGACTGAAGATGGCATTACTGATGAACTCGTCGCCGCCGGAGTTCCCAAAGATAAAATTGTTTTAGCTTTTCATCCGCCCTACGTGCGACAGCACACCGGATACGCTGTTGCTTAGCGATTCATAAGCTGTTCGGCATTTAAACCTTAATATCAATAAGGGCGAAATTCTTGTAGTGCGAGCATCTTGCTCGCTACCCATTCCCAATTTAAATGCATGACAGCTTATCCCCTTCGAGAAGCAGGGCTGTTTCATTCTAATAACGGGGCAAGTCCCCAAAGCAAGACAGAGAGCCAGGGAGAGAGCAGGGCTGTTTCTATCAACGATTGATGTTCTCGAAAGTTTAAATATTTTACAAATAAATGACATTTTTGTCAAATAGTTTGAATTACAAACGCTCACAATAATCTGAAAACGATCTATGACTCAAGCCCAAGCCGAACTAAAACTATACAGCTTTGATGAATTTATCAGCTGGTATCCCGAACAATCAGAAACTCCCATTGTTTCCCCAACTTTTCCCTAGTTCAACTTATCTGCACAGGAGATTTTTGACTTTGCTTTGTCCTCAAATTATAATGTATATGGAAGATTCTAATTATACCTAATCACATTAGTAATTATTTCTCTAAAACAATGCAAAATCAACCTTACACTGAACTTATTGGCGGGATTAGCAATAAGTTAAATCCTAAAGCTATTGAACAAGACATTCAACTTCTAAAAACTTTACCAAGTATAAATGCTTTCAGTGATTACTGGGTGGGAACCGTCCGCGTTTATACACTATGGAATATGAACGGCGATAATGAAGAAGGCTACTATGCTGAATACTGCGGTGCTGCTCAAGTGACAAAAACAGGTTTAAAGCTGAATTATATAAATGAAATATTAAGCAACACATTTCACCTTGATTTTCTCAAATTTGCTCGCATTTTTGAACTAGAAAATGGAGGTTTCTTGTTGCCCCATCGTGACTATCTAGAATACGAAGACTTAACCTTTATAATTCAGGAACGTTTTCGTGAAGAAGGAATCCCTATTGCAATTCCCCAACAAGATATTCGCCTTCACTATGCCCCCAACGGCAACGGTAATGGCAAACCTCCTCTATCGGACTCAACATCAACAGTTCATTCTTTAGAGTCTCTACTCCCTCATGACCAGGCTGAACCCCCAATGGATGAAACGGAAAATGAAACGGAAACCTTCGCTGGTGGTGAAACAGAGTAAGGTAGTGCAGCGCGGTAGAACCTACATTCCGCAGATATTTCAACAGGATTCATAACGATAAAATTAAATGAGAATAAGTGCTAAACGCTTGTGCAGTGATTGTTCCAGGCGTTTTTAATGTAAAATAAAAGAATCAAAGACTAAGGGGAAAAAAGCATGAAAGAGAGCCAGAATACGCTAAAAATCGAAAATTTAGACCATTTAGGAATAGTAGCGGGAATAATAGATGAGATGGGATTGGTGGAAGAAGTGAATAAAATAGTGGGAATAAGAAACAAAGAAACTCTCACTCCTGGACAAGTAATGAAAGCGATGATCTTGAACGGCTTAGGGTTTTTGAGCGCCCCCTTATATCTATTTGAAAACTTTTTTGTGGGAAAAGCCACCGAACATCTAATAGGAGAAGGAGTATTGCCTGAACATTTGAATGATGACCGATTAGGAAGAGGATTAGACAAATACCACCGAGCGGGAATAACGGAAATATTTACAGCAATATAGCAATCCTAAATAGGATGCAACAAGCGAAAAGCTCGAAAGCCAGGTATAGCAAGGGTTTCATTTTTGAAAATTGCCACAACCTAAATAGGATTGCTATATCCCTAAAAGCGACGCATATTTTTCAAGTAGAAATGAAAAGCGTTCATATAGATGGAAGTTCAATATCAGTTGAAGGAGAGTATGAAACAAAGGAAAAAAGTAGTGAGACAATTGAAGGAAAAGATCAAGAAGTAGAACCCGAGATGAAAGCCATAGAAATAGTTCATGGATATTCGAGAGATAAAAGACCCGATCTGAAACAATTTATCATTGACATGATTGTAACCGGAGATGGAGACGTGCCATTGTATCTAAAAGTCGATTCCGGAAATGTCGATGATAAAAGTGTATTTGTCGAAAGATTGAAAGAATTTAAAAAACAGTGGACATTTTCGGGGATATACGTGGGAGATAGTGCCTTGTACACAGCGGATAATTTATCAGCGATGAGAGGAATGAAATGGATAACAAGAGTGCCATTAAGTGTGAAAGAGGCAAAAAATAAAATAGTAGAGATTGAAGACAATGAATGGGAAGAGAGCCAAATAAAAGGATATAAGATGGCTGAGCGAGAAAGTGAATACGGCGGAATCAAACAAAGATGGGTAGTGGTAGAAAGCGAAGCAAGAAAAAAAGCAAGAATCAAACAAATAGACAAGCATATAGAAAAACAAGAAGAAAAAGCACAAGCCAGTGTACGCAAGATTTACAGACAGTTGTTTGCTTGTAAAGACGACGCAGAGAAAGCGATAAAAACACTTTCTAATTCGTGGAAATATCACCAAATAAAGGAAATTGAATGTCGAGAAAAACGAGTCAAGCAAACTGTAGAAAAGAGGCAGAAAAATTTCTATCAAATTAGCGGTCAAGTTGAGAGGCGAGAATCCGTCATCGAAGCGGAAAAAATTAAAGCAGGTCGATTTATTTTAGCCACGAATATATTATACAAAAATGAGGCAAGTAATCAAGAGATATTAGAAGAATACAAAGGACAACAAAGCAATGAAAGAGGATTTAGATTTATCAAAGATCCGTTATTTTTCACATCAAGTGTATTTGTTAAAAATCCCCAGAGGGTGGAAGCGATTGCCATGATAATGGGACTGTGCTTGTTAGTATATAATCTCGCTCAAAGAAAATTAAGACAAGAATTAGCTGCTGCTAATGAAGCGGTGAAGAATCAGGTCAAAAAATTAACAGGTAGACCGACAATGAGATGGATATTTCAGATGTTTCAAGCCGTCCATTTAGTGACTGTAGAAGGGGAGAAATACGTGAACAATTTAACGTCAGAACGTCAACATATATTGAAACATTTAGGAAAATATTGTCGAGAATACTATTTAATTATTGAAGATGGATAAATCCGAGTAGAAAACTAATAATATTTGGTCATTATCCGAAGTTATCCGCGAAAAAAAATGTTTTCGTGATAATTGTGGTGGAAAAAATATCCAAGATTTATCCATGAAATTATTTTCTAAATGTAGGGTGATAAATTTCCATCATTAATATTCCTTGTTTGCCTAAAAATGAGAAAAAAAGCAACATAAACACAAGAATTGTTAGACCTATTGGTTTTGTCGAAGTGAATTTTTTATTCTTTCCTAATGCTCTGAGTCAAGATCTGCGGAATGTAGGGTAGAAGTAACTGACTACTGGTCTGTCAAGATGAAAAGAAGGGATGAACTACCCAGACCTACTTCGTTGAGGTCTGGGTAGTTCATTTTAACCACTGAGTATTAGATTTACAGCAGATTGCAGGTAAATGAAGTACACCTACATAGTGCTACTACTTGATCAGAGGGTCAGAGGGTAAAGACTGTACCTCACGAACTTGCAATACGCTGTAATTAGTGACATCCTCCTACACCGAATCGAAGATTACGGTGTAGGCTTCCTTACCTCACGATAAGGCATTGCTCCCCTACGCCATTTATCTAGGCTCATCGCCCCCGACACCTCGACTTGAGAGCCAATTTCTTGCTTTTCCAGAGTCCCTGGATACGTTTCTAGTCCACGATTGAGCAAGAATTTGCGTCCAGGCTCAGAGTAGCCATCGCTGGTTGCCAAGTAGGAAAGCAGTCCCACATCAACTCCAATGGCATGACCATGAGGGGAAGGTTCTGGAATCTCGACATCTGAGTACAGACAGATAACTGCAAACCATCCCATCGCCTTTTTGACCATCCGCACTTGTTTGACTACAAACCCGTCAGGGATAGGTCGATGCAGGTTGATTTCGACTTTCCCTAATTTGGGAAGTTGAATATGCCAACCACTCATAATGTACTCAGATTCCAAGCTACACCGATCTATTGGACACTTGCGAGAAGCAATCCAATCCTTGAGTTCCCGTAACCCATAGTTATAGGACACCCGCAGCGTTTCCAACCACTCATCGAGAAGTTGGGTTTGCTGTTGGTCGGGTTTGATACGGTAGGTGTAGTTGAGAATCATGACTAGATTCTACCACTCTTTTATCAAAATGGTAAACGTCAATTTCGGGGGCATCGAACCCCGCTCAATTGACTTGGGGAGTGAAGGCATCCCAACGCCAAATCAGAGATTATGGCGTAGGACTTATAGCTCCCCAAACCCCTCGTCAGTTAAATTGAGTTAGCCTCAAGCCGTCTTTAAATTAAAACGTGCTATGGCGTTTACTTTATCGGTTTCCTGATCCCCAAATTGACAATTTAGCCGAATACGTGGAATTAGAGTGAAGTTTCCCCAAAACAAAACAATGTAAGGCTTACCTCAACTTACCTCAAGGTTATTCTAAATCCACTGATGTCGTTACGACGGCTGGCAACTCTGGCGGTTGAACACTTAGAACCTTGGCACACGCCAGCAGCTTGGTTTCAGTCGGCACTTTAAGCTTTGACGCTAACTTGAAGAACTCAAGCATTTTAATGAAGCTAAACGTGGGATCTGGAAGATAGACAACCTGTCCAGAACGAATGGTTATCCCCTGGCGACTGGATGACTGAAAGGCATGATGGAGATTATGCCAGCCTTCACCCAGAGTTAAAAATGCTACAAACTGATTATTGCAACTGAGATCGTTAGTTATAAAAGGTTGTTTACCCACAATATGGCAAAGGGAGTTGACGGTTTGCACGCCATGAAACAGCAGCGTTGTGCTGAGAAAAAAAGCACCCAGATATTCAACGCCACCGATGAGATAAGAAATCACTCCCAGTGCTACTAGAGGGATAAAGTGCAAACGATCAATCACCTTTAAAACAGTATCACTCTCAACATCGGCAGGTAGCTTGTCAGGAAAGAAGCGGGGAGATAGTAGCCAACCTCCTTGAGACCAATAAAATCCTCTGATCCCCTGAAAGGGTGTACAGGGGGAATGGGGATCAAGATCTTGATCGACATGTTTATGATGGGCTACATGGTGTGCTTTCCACCAACTTGGACCCATCTGTCCCGCTGATGCTCCCACTATACTTCCTACCCATAGAACTGGAGCCGGAGCCTGATAGCTTTTGTGGGTGAGTAGTCGATGGTAGATGCCAGTTGTTGCCAGCATACGGATGACATATAAAAATATGATCCATAGGAAGGCACCCCACGATAAACCCGTGATTAAAACAAGTAACGATCCGATATGGCTAAAGATAATCAGCGTCGGGCCGATTAGATAAGAAATAATTGTCAGTGGAGAATACTGCCTCATTTTTTTCTATTGTCCTAAAAGGATGGTTGAATAAGCCGTTAATGAAACCTGACCCTACTTTCCTATTACCGAGAAACTCCTCTGAGCTAAAAAACAACCACATAACTACCCTTGTCAAGTCATGCGGTTCAATGTAACTCATGAATATTAAATTTAACGTGTTCGCGGGAGTCCTCGGTTTCAACTCTCGTAAACCGAGGAGTGATTATCCCTTACCAACTCATGCCCTATTCATGACTTCCTGCCAGGTTACCTCTGGCAATCCGCGTCTTCACGAAGTAAGGCGCGGTTCATAAATTATTAATTGAGTTAGCATCAAGCTATTTTCAAATTAAAAATTCAGAGTAGAACAATACCTACATTGGCTAACTCTTCAAAAAATCTGATCAAAACAAACTTTTGACCCTTCGCGACCCTCAAGGGCATAGGTTTAAACTGCCCAAGCGTTTGACTAGGCTGCCTTTTGGGGCGGTAGGACTACTTTCTTCGCTAAACCTACTCCTTGTAGTAGTTGAATTGCCCACCATGTCATATCGATTTCCCACCATTTACGTCCAGCCGGAGCAACATTGGGATGAGCGTGGTGATTGTTGTGCCAACCTTCTCCGTAGGTTAAGATAGCTGCCCACCAGAGATTGCGAGAACCATCATTAACTTCATAAGTCTGATAACCGCGCAGGTGAGTGGCAGAATTAATTAACCAGGTGCTGTGCCACAGTACGACAGCTCGGACAAAGACACCCCAGAATACAAATTGCCATCCTCCGACTACGTAAAGCAATAGACCCAAAGGAAGTTGTAACAATAAGAAGTAGCGATCTAACCAGCGATAATAGGCGTCTCTCGCCATATCAGGAGCGTATTTCTGATAAACTTCGTAATCAAAAAATTCGGGTTTGTGATAAAACAGCCAAAGCATGTGACTCCACCAAAACCCATGTCGTGCTGAGTAAGGGTCTTTGTTTGCATCATCGGGGTGAGCATGATGCTGACGGTGTCCTGCTACCCAGAAGATTGGTCCCCCTTGTAGAGCTACAGCCCCGATGGTGGTCAGGATATATTCTAACCACTTAGGCACTTGAAAACTCCGATGGGTCAAAAGCCGATGATAGGATAAGCAGATGCCAATACTGCCAAAGAGCCAGTGGAGAAGTATCATTACTCCCAAGGCTGACCATGAAAAAAACCAGGGCGCCAGCAGTGCCAAAGCGTGAATCGTGCCAAAAAATAGCAGACTGGGCCAATGGAAGGGTAAGTTAGTGCGACTTTGAGGAGGCACTGAGATTGAATGATTAGTCATGAGAATCGTTACAGTAGGAATTGAGGTGCAAGTGTTACTTACACTTCTATCATCAGCTTAACGATTTATCCATCAAAATGCAAGTGTTACTTACATTACTAAACTATGTCTCGTACCAGTTCTACAACACGAGCGCGTTTGATTCAAGCAGCGCTTGAGTTGTTTACCGTTCAGGGGGTTACCGAGACGACTACACGTCAGATTGCTGAATTAGCCCAGGTTAATGAAGTCACGCTGTTCCGTCACTTTGGTAACAAACAAGGATTACTCTTAGCGGTGATCGAAGACTCTGGGGTGTTTACCCGTCTGGGTGAATCACTCAGAGCTCAAGTCGATCAGACAACGACGTTTGAGCAGGCGCTAATTAACTATGGACGCGATCGCCTTCAGGTTCTCACGCAAATGCCCGAATTACTGCGTTCTGTGGTTGGGGAGTCAGGAAAATATACGGTTGAGCATCGTCAGGCGTTAGGAGAAGGTGTGACTCAAGCCAACCTGGACTTTGCTGATTATCTTACCACCGTAATTCAACGCGATCGCTTACATTTACGTTTATCAGCGGAAAAATTAGCCAGTTTGGTTAATGGGATGTTATTTGGGTATTTGGTGATTGAACTAACCAGCGAGTTCCACAGGCTTTGGCAGAATCAGGAGGATTTTTTGCAAAGTTTGGTCGAACTCATCTTACACGGAGCTTTTGCAGACGGAGAGATACAGAGACGGGAAGAGGCGGAGGAAGAGCCAGGAAGCGGCGATACAGGGGAGATAATGCGCCAGCCTGTCCCCGATTCTTCACCGAATGCGCCTTCTCAGGTGATTTCCTCTGAGACGGTAGCCGATTTACCCGCATCCTTAGTGCATGACATTTTGCAACAAGCCAAAAAAAGCGGCTTACGGGATTATGCTCTCGCTTATGTCCTCTTTGGTGCAGGATTGCGGGTAGAAGAAATTATTGGCTTAGAGCGATCGCACCAAATTAGTGACGCCCATAGACACTTATTAAAAGTGACTCACGGTAACGTGCGCCAAGTCCCTGTCAATCAGTGGATTATGGGCAAACGCTATGGTTCATACACCCGCAATCCCTTAAACCAATGGCTCAAAAGTCGTAAAGATGATCGTTCACCCCTGTTTGTTAATGAAGCATTGGAACGGATGTCTGTGCCAGAATTAAGAGCGGCATGGCGTAACTTTACCGCTGAGTTGGAAACGCCATCTCCCTCAATTGAGCAAGCGCGACAGACATGGTGCGTGGAACTGTTAATGAGAGGGATGAATGTGGAGGATTTGAGTATTTTAAGCGGTTTGGATGTAAAACAATTAGAACCTTATGTTCGTAGGGCAAAGGAAAAAACGGCGTTGTATCGGGCGATTAGTTTAGATCAAAAGCCTTGAGTAACTCGCTTTTTGTCAGATGCTAAAATAAGCCATACAAACTATACTCAAAGTATGAATAATACAGTTGTCCTCAATTCTTTTGAACAAACGCTAATTAAAAAAATCCGCGACTTGCCTCCTGGTAAAGTTGAAGAAGTAGCCGATTTTGTCGATTTTTTACTCGGACGCAGCGAGCAGCATCAGACGATGGTTCGAGAAGCCGCTAAACTTTCGGAAAATACATTTATGAAGGTCTGGGATAATCCAGATGATGCTGAATATGACCAGCTATAATTTTGGCGATGTTATCCTACGCCTTAAGTAGTTCAACTTTTGGAGGTACTATTTTAGGCAGTAGAATATCTGTAAAACTATTACTCCCATCAAAGTCTATTCCAGCATCTCCATCAAGAGTATATTTCAACGACATCTCTTGTGTATTATCCACACTAGCTGAATAATCCATGATTACTAAACTAATATTGCGTCGTGGATTGTTGGGTATATCAACAGTTCTTAAACATAAATGGACACTGACGAGACTTTCGGATCACCTCTACCTCTTGACTGCGGTCATCCACAGGGAAGCCGAATATCTCAAATATGGTAGGCATAAGCAAAGATGTAGTCTGGCAATAATGGGTTGTTATGAACGGATCAGATTTTGCTCGAAATATTGGTCATTTTTTTGCCATAAGGTAAGAGATTTATAGATTTCTTTAGCGATAGCATAAGCAACAGGCGGAGGAACAGAATTAGGGTCTGCTGAATAAGTCGAAGAAACACAACTGATGGATTAAGTAGTTATATAATACGACAGCGAACTTAAGTTATTGTTGTTAACGATTCGCTTAATTATAAGGTTTAATAATGAATTGACGCCGAAAAAGACTTGATTGTGGAATATATATAAAAAAGACAAAAAACCTGCCTGAGCAGGGCAGACAGATTCATGACGAGGAAAGTAATGGCAATAGCTGTTTCGGACGTATGAGGTAGTTTAGCCATGACGCGACTTAGGCTATATCTACGTTTTGATATGCCAAATTTTCCTTCAATATTATTGCGAATTCTCTCGTCTTCTTGAGCTTGTTTCTTTAATTCTTGACTGACATTGGCTTTCGGTCTTCCTAAGGGAGGGCCACTGATTCTAATTCCTTTTTCTTTACAGAAGGATCGATTGGCTCGACTGCGATAGATTTTATCTACATGAACGGATTCTGGATAGAATCCTGTGTAGTTATAATAAGCTTCTATTTGAGCTTTTAAATCGACAGATTCATTAAAGTTATCCCAACTGATACGGTCTAAAAATACGTATCCATCTCTTACACTTGCCGATATTTTAGCTCCAAATTCTACGGCAACTCCCGCTTTGCCTCTAACTATTGGACGGATATGGGCTTGACTCACATTTACTATTCTATGCTCAATTCTATGAACTTTATTATTGTACATCCATTCTTGCTGACGATAGATTTCGCTAACTACCAACAGGCTCTTATATTCAGTACGACTCAATGCCCCAAGACTAGACCCTGCCTTAACTAGCGCGTCTATACTCCCCAAGTTTCTCTTTATGTATTGCAGTTGTTTTTTATTGCTTTTCTTATTTCTTTTCTTGTTTGTCTCTTTTTCTTTGCTACTTTTAAGTAATTCTTTCTGGCTCTATTTCTATAAGTTTTTGGTTTTTTATTTAGTTGATCCTTCAGGGGTTCATATAGACTGTCTATTATTTTTTCGGTTTTGACCCTAGCTTTATTTAATATCCCCAAATCATTGGGATAACTTATATCTCCTGGCACACAGCTTGCATCAACTATTAGTTGTCCTTTATTGGCTGACTCTCTTCTTTCTTGACTTTGGATTTCGGCACTTTTTTTTTAGCTTCTTCATCCGTCTCTGATTGACTTTTCTTCACCATTTTCTCATTTATTCGGTTGACTAGATTCACATTTATCCTTTCCCGGAATCTGGCCAATAGTGATGAGTCATAAGGAGCTTCGCTGCTGTAATGCCTTTGACCTATAAAGTATTGTAAGTAAGGGTTTTCTTTGATTTGTTCGACTGTCTCTCTATCACTTATTCCTAGTTTTTCTTTGATTATTAATGAACCCAGTGCTACCCTAAATGGTAGCGCTGGCGCTCCCATTTCCGCAGAAAAATTTTGGGCATATTCTTCTTCAAATTCCTCCCAAGGTACTAAAGAAGCCATGATTACCCAGCGGTTATCCTGTGATAACTTTCCTTCAAATGGTAGTTCAAAATCTTCGGCTTCCCTGGGGGCGTTCTCAACTTTTCGGTACATCTACCTGATCATGATGCAAGGATTTTGAGCAATTTTACCAGATTCATGAGCACCAAGTCAACTGTAAATACGGATCAAAGCATTGATGGTTAAGGGTTTCTCGCGTGGTGGCGGAAATAATGATAATTGAGAGTCAAATTTACTATGAGTTGGCAAAGGAAACCTAAAACTCGGCTTAATCCTTGTGGCTACTATAAATACCCTTTCTCTAAGTTGAGCAACTCCATAGTCCGCTGAATTTAGAATTTGCTGTCTAAAACGATATCCTAATTCCTCCAGTTTATTTTTAAGACTTTCAAAAACACCACCGTTCTTTCCCGACTTATCTGGAGCATTCAATATACCCTTAACTTGTTCAATTACAATAAATTTAGGCTGAAAATATTTAGCAAGTCTAACAAACTCAAACAAAAGTAAGCCTCTCTCGTCATTTAAAGAGCCACGTTTGCCAGCTTGAGAAAAACTTTGACAAGGACTACCACCAAAGAGTAAATCTAAATCCCCTGGTTGTATCGTTAACTCTCTGATTAAATGAGACGGATCAACTTGCTTGATATCTTTTTCAATCAGCAAAGTTCTCAGATTCTCTCTGTCCATTGCGCTGCGGATAGTTTTGCAGCAGTAGGGGTCAATTTCGATGTCGGCTAGTATTTCAAAGCCAGCTTGACGGACACCAATATCCATCCCACCTGCACCTGAGAAAAGAGATAAGGCAGACAACATAAATAAAATGGACACTCCTATGCGGGAACTTCAACTTGCTGATTTCCGGCTAAACCAAATGCTTGGTGAATGGCTTGTAATGCTGTCACCCCTTGTTCTTTATTCACTACACAACTAATCTTTATTTCCGACGTGGTAATCATTTGAATGTTGATTTTGTGTTGAGAAAGGGCGGCAAACATTCGCGCGGCTACACCGGGTTGTCCAATCATTCCTGCACCCACAATACTGACTTTAGCAATATCGGCATCCAGGAGAACCTTGCCGTATCCTAAAATAGGTGCTGCCTCTTGGAGAATTTTCTGGGCATTTTCTGCCTCAGCTTGGGCGACGGTGAAGGCAATATCGCGTGTGGGAATTCCATCAATTACTCGACAGCGCTGAGATTGAATAATCATATCCACGCTAATGGTTTGCTCGGCTAAGATACTAAATATGCGAGCTGCCATACCTGGACGATCAGGAACATAACGAATGGCTAAACGGGCTTGATTTTGGTCAAGGGCAACCCCTCGGACGGGGTTTGAATGTAGAGACGCGCCATGGCGCGTCTCTACATTATCAGAAATCGGTAAACGGGCAGGGGAACTCTTAATATTAAACTGGTCACACAAAACCGCGATCGCGCGATTACAATCAGCCGCATCAATCACACAGCTTACTTTTACCTCAGAGGTGGAAATCATCTGAATATTGATCCCCGCATTTGCCAAGGTGGTGAACATTTGCGCCGCAATACCAGGGTGTCCAATCATTCCCGCCCCCGCGATCGCGATTTTGGCGATATTTGATTCCACTAAGACTTCCGCCTCATCATCACTGGGATTAGTCGGGCTACGAAACGCGGGTGCGATCGCTTCGGCGACGGCTTCAGCCCGTTTGAGAATACCCTTACTTACACTAAAGGCAATATCATTCGTATTCCCCTCGTGAATCGACTGGATAATTAAATCCACATCCAACTCTTGACCCGCAATCTCTCCAAATAATTGGGCGGCGACACCGGGATGATCCGGAACCCGCAGCATTGCCACTTTTGCCTGATCGGTATCAAATTCTACCGCATCCACTGATCGAGCTATTTCTAAATCATCTAACGAACGCGGTTGTGGCGTAGGAGAAATCACCTTCGTCCCCGGATCATCCGTCCAACTGGATAATACAACCAAAGGCATCCCATAATTGCGAGCAATTTCCACCGCACGGGGATGCAGTACCTTCGCCCCTAAGCTTGCCAATTCCAGCATCTCATCGCAGGTAATCTCGTCCATGAGTTGAGCATCGGAGACTAAGCGCGGATCGGCGGTTAAAATACCCGGAACATCCGTGTAAATCTCACACCGATCTGCCCCTAATGATGCCGCTAACGCCACGGCTGAGGTATCTGATCCGCCGCGTCCCAAAGTGGTAATCTCTAAGTCAGTCAGACTACTGATTCCTTGAAACCCCGCTACCACAACCACTTTACCCTCGTCTAGATGTCGAGAAATTCGTTCGGTGTGGATACTAAAGATACGGGCGCGGCTATATTGGGCTTCTGTGACAATACCCACTTGTGCGCCAGTCAGAGAAATCGCGGGTTGTCCTAATTCCTGCAACGCCATCGCTAGCAGCGCGATGGAAACTTGTTCGCCGGTGGAGAGCAACATATCCATTTCCCGACGGCTGGGATTGGCGGAAATTTCGTGCGCCAGTTTAACTAACCCATCCGTCGTTTTACCCATGGCTGACACGACGACGACTAACGAGTTACCCGCTTGAACTGTTTTAAATAGGCGTTGGGCGACGGTTTGAATCCGCTCAACTGACCCAACCGAGGTTCCACCGTATTTTTGGACAACCAGCACCATAAATGTTGCTCCTACACCTTGTCATTTGTCATTTGTTATTTGTCTTATGTCATTTGTCAAGAGTCAGGGAGCAATTACCCTCCTACCTGATGCAGGTACTCTACTAACTCACAAAATCCATCGCCTTCTGTAGCGACGGTTACATAAGCGGGTTTATAGTCCAGCTCATCGGTATAGTCCAAAACATTAGCAACGCCCACCGATAGGGGAAAGAGCTGGGGATTAAATAAACTGGCATCGTTAGGACTATCACCCACTGTCAGCACTTGTTCCGGTTGATACTGGGGAAAATGGTCGCGTAACACTTGGATTAAGCCGATCGCTTTATCCTGAGATCTGGGTTTAATGTGACACTGTACCGAACTGTAGGTAAAACTCCAATCCATTGACGTACATAGGGTGTTAAGGCGTTCTAGCTGATGGGTGGTGAGATCGCGATTATCAAACGTCCAATCGGTGAGACGAAAGCGATTGTCAGCCGATTCGTGAATCTGGGAAAATTCGGATTTGAGGCGTTGATAGGTATCGGCTAATTGTTGGCGATGAGTGGTTATGTCAGCAATTGTGGATAAAAAGACAGGTTGCTGTTTATCGGCTGGATAATATAACCCACCATTTTCTGCGATCGCGCCCTGCACGGGTAAATAATTCACCAAACCACTGACCCAACCTGCGGAACGCCCTGTAACAATCAGTACCGGGATATTCGCTGCACTTAAATGTTCCAACGCTTGCAGCAAATCGGCACTAAATTTACCCTGTCGTGTTAGCGTACCATCCATATCCGTGGCAATCAGACGTAGCGTTTTCCAGCAATGGGCGGCTATTGCTGAGTTCATCGATAAAAAAGCCATAGATTAATGAGTGCTATATCTTGGGTTATCACTGAATCAACAGGGACTCCCAAAAGGAAGGAGACATCGCTACCTTTGGGTGAACCGAACCAAAAAGGGAGAATATGTGCAATTATCACTTTTTGATGACCTTTTTTGGGAATCCCCTACTATACCGTGACGCGGTTAGTGGGGGAGGATGTCAAAGATTATTGTGTAATGGTTGCTATATCTTGGGTGATCAAAATTTATCATGACAATACTCTCACCAGACCAACGGAATTATTATTATCTTCTAGCCGCCGAACGAGCGGGAATTCACAAGCCAATTTTGGCGGCTCTTTATCAGGTTCATTCGTCTCCGACGCTTGCTGATGGAGAAACGGGATTAGGCATCTCGCCTGCCAATCGGGTATCACCCGATCAGGTGGATACATTCCCCGAACAAGTGCAATATGCTGCTAATGCTATCCGATCGCTGACTGATAGTTTAATTGCTCAGGGACAACAAGGGAGTGATTTATGGCTGTCCGAACAGGGACGCTATAGTGACGAGTTCCTGCAAAACGTGGCTAGGGGATATGTACCGCCAGCTAGTCAACCCTATGTGGCACGTTTAGAACCGAGTAACTTTGAGTCCCTTAAACAAGCGTATCTGGCGGATTTAGCCGCCGACTTCAACAGTGAAAACCTGCCCCAAAACCTTGCCTATCTGGATAAAGCCTTACTGACACTTGTGGATCGACTGCCAGAGTATTATCGGGGATTACCTCATCAACGGGATGCGTTGGTCGAAGGGGTGCGAGTGTGGCGGGAACTGGATACACGGGATGCGGCGATTGCCTCGTTAGTGCCAACGGATCAGGTGGAATCAGCGCGTGAGGATGAATCCCTATTGGATATTCCCCTGAAGCAATTTATGGGACGGGTGTCTGCCAACTATAGCGGTTATCCCCATCAAAGAGAGGCATTGCTGCGCCTAAGTCAACTATGGCGTCAACTGCGAACCCGAGAAGAAGCGATCGCGTCTTTGGAAAAAAGTGCCTCCCCCGAAGAAGATCTCGATATTATTGATCCGGCGCTAATTGCCTTTGTCGAGCGTATACCGAAGTTCTACCAGGGACAAGGTAGCCAACGCAATGCCCTCACCGAAGGCTTTCGACTCTGGAATCAATTTGACTCCCGCGCTACGGTATTAAGTCATCTGGGCATTAATCCAGACATCCTCCAAGCGAGTACCACTGATCCCACCGCGATGCAAAAACTGGCAGCGGAATTGGATCGAGAACTGATCAGCTTTGTCGGCAAGATACCCAAAGACTATAAAGAAGAGGACAACCAACGGGAATCACTCATTCGTCTAGTCCAACTTTGGCGAGATTTACCCACCCGAAATCAGGCGGTGCAATCTCTCCTGGACGACCAAAAACGGATGAATGAAGCCCGTCGCCAAGCCCAAGAAGCACCGCCCAAGCCCACACCTGTAGTCATTCCCAAACGTCCTGAACGGTGGACACCCTACAATATTCAGCTATTAGCACCAATTATTCCCGATGGTAACTTTACCTGGGCAGAAGCCACCCATGGAGGTACACGTATGCCCCCGAACCAAGCTACAGTGGATGCTATGATTCGCATTGCGAAACTGGCACAACGGGCACGCGATCGCATTGGGCGACCTTTTATCGTCACCAGTTGGTATCGTCCCCCTCACATTAATCGAGCCGTGGGGGGTGCCAAGTATAGTCGGCATCTGGTGGGAGATGCCATAGATTTTGTCTGTGAAGGGTTAAGTGGCAATCAAGTTTATTGGTCTCTGGAACCCTGGTGGCCCGGTGGCTTAGGTCGCTATAGCCGATTTCCTAATTTATGCCACATTGATGCCCGTAGCTATCGGGCACGTTGGCGTCATTAAGGATAACACTTAACACGAACACCGTTGTTTGCTTTCTCAGACTGTTATTCACAATCAGTCTGTATGGGTGCATCTGTAAATTAAAGCGGCACATTGATTAACCGCCTAAATTCAGATCATATACATCGCGGAGTCCTCGGGGGCTTTAGCAAGAGTTTACTGCTCGGTACAGTGTTTTCCACTGACAGACAATCTCTGTCGGTTTATCCCAGCAGACTTAACCAGGATGAGATTGCAGTCGATGCACTCCCTGAAAGGGATTATAGAAATAACTCTTACGTTTTCTCCAACAGGCACTATGTCCAGTTCGATTATCAAGAGAGAATCACTATTCGCTCAAGCTTCTCAGCCGTCACCCACGGCTGTTTCTTCTTCACCCCCAGATACTGAGTCTTTCGGATCACCCTGGCTGTTTATCTCCATGGGACTGTTTGTACTGATTATTGGCTTACTGGTCTATGGCAAAATGCAATTGAATGCCGCGACGAAGAGGCTGAAATTTGAGCAGTTTAAAACCAAAGACCTCCAGAAAAAGTTGAAGTTGGCGCTGAATACGATCCGCAAGATGGAAACGAATCCGGATTTGGTTCACTCTCGTGAATTCAATTTAGACTATCTGCGATTGCGGATGGAGGAAGAGGTCTTTCATTTTGCGATTGTTAATCAAATCAAAATCAAGGTTAAACAAATCATCAGTATAGCGCTACGACCCAATCAGGCGGCTCAAAGCGCGATCGGGATTGCTAGTACCACGGGGAGGCAAGTTGATGAACTGTTTGATGTCAAGTACGAGACGGAAAGCAGTGGTAAACGCACGATGCGAGTGCTGTTCCGGATTCAAATCAAGTTGACGAAATTACCGACTCAAGCCACCTCAGCCACGATTAGCCAGATTATTGATTGTATCGAAACGTTTCTCAGTCCAGAGGATGAAAGTTGGCAACCCACGATTCAAGGACGAATTGTTTCAATTCACTGGGATCAAAAAGCTAAACCGACTCCTTTACTGGTGCTTCAGCAGTCGAGTGAGGGAGTAAACGTGACCTTAAGGACGAATCGGGCGCGGATGCACTGAACCCATTTCCTGGCTCTCAATCATTAGATAGGGGCTGTTGGGAAAGGCAATAGGGAATAGGCAATAGGCAATAGTTTTAACCCCCTGTTGAGGTAAGATTCTGTAATCGCGGAGACTTGCAATCCCAGAATTTTGAAAACTAATGGTGTAAAAACCTTGCACTTGTGGAGAAAAAAATGGCTTAAAACCCTTGTCATGTATACCTTCGAGATTAATACAGCAAACCCTAGCTAAACTTGCTCAAACTTCAACGTTGTTCTTAACTCAAATAACTGATGCCACATTTTTTTCAATTTTATATGTATTATTTATGACCCTTCGCTTCGCTCAAGAACATGCTGATTACTTCGGTGAATATGTCCATCTTCGATATGAATAATCCGATCCGCAATATCTAGAATCCGGTTATCGTGGGTGACAAGTAGAATGGTGCATCCTTGTTCTTTGGCTAACTGTTGCATTAATTCCACTACATTCCGTCCAGATTGACTATCCAAAGCTGCTGTGGGTTCGTCGGCTAGAACTAACTGAGGACGACTCACCAATGCCCGCGCGATCGCAACTCGCTGTTTTTGTCCGCCAGAAAGGTTATCGGGATAGTGATTAAGATGATTGGCTAAACCGACTGTGGTTAATAGTGCTGTTGATTTCGCTACCGCCTCGACGGGAGAAATATCCGGGTGAAGTTCCAGAGACATTTGCACGTTTTGGCACGCCGTAAGACTCTTGAGCAAATTATGAGATTGAAAGATATAACCAATATGGCGGCGCACTTGCACCAGTTTTTCTTCTGTCGCACCGACAAGTTCCTGTCTTAAAACCTGAACACAACCGGATTGGGGTGAACGTAAGCCCCCAATTAGGGTTAATAAGGTTGTCTTCCCTGAACCCGAAGGACCTGTCACCAAGACAATTTCTCCCGGTAATAGTTCTAGGTTGATATCAAAGAGAATTTGTTTACGTAGAGAACCTTTACCAAAGTAATGGTTTAGATTTTTAATCGAGACAACAGGAGATTTACGTAATACGTGATAAGTCATAAATGGTGGACATAATTAAAGTTAACGGTTGAGATTAGGGAACAGGGAACAGGGAACAGCAAGGGTTTAAAGGCGGGTTTAGGGACAATTGTAGGGGCGGGTTTAGGGACAATTGTAGGGGCGGGTTTAGGGACAATTGTAGGGGCGGGTTTAGGGACAATTGTAGGGGCGGGTTTAGGGACAATTGTAGGGGCGGGTTTAGGGACAATTGTAGGGGCGGGTTTAGGGGCTAAATTTAGCTATCCACCAATAATGGAAAAACAAAACCCGCCCTTCTCCACCAATAATGGAAAAACAAAACCCGCCCTTCTCCACCAATAATGGAAAAACAAAACCCGCCCTTCTCCACCAATAATGGAAAAACAAAACCCGCCCTTCTCCACCAATAACGTAAAAACAAAACCCGCCCTTCTCCACTTGCTATCTTATACCATCTCTTTTCTCCCTTATTCAGCCTCTAAAAAATATCAGCAGGATCGGCAGCTTTCAGTTTCCGCACAGCAATCGCCCCCGATACACAACACATAATAATTGTCAAAATTAGAATCGTTATCGTTTTAGTCAAGGTGATTGTCATCGGTAAACGAGTTGCGGCTTTGGTTAAACCATATAATCCAGACGCAATTACCATTCCCGGAATATATCCTAAAATTGCCAGAATAAGCGCTTCTTGGAAAACCACCATCAATAAATAACGATGAGTATAGCCCATCGCTTTGAGTGTGGCATATTCGGGTAAATGATCGGAAACATCGGTATAAAGAATTTGATAAACAATTACCGTACCAACAACAAACCCCATTACTGTCCCCAAAGTGAAGACAAAACCGATCGCGGTACTGGTTTGCCAGTAATTTTTTTCAAAATCGATAAATTCTTGCTTGGACAAAATTGTGACATCATCAGGAAACTCTTGTCTCATGTCAGTTAAAACATTTTGAATATTTGCTCCAGGTTGTAATTGAACTATACCAATATCAATCAATCCCTTATCTCGTCGTGGAAAAATCCGCAAAAAATTAATATCACTTGTAACAATATTTCCATCTGCAGCAAAAGAAGCGCCTAGACTAAATAATCCTACCACCCGAATGCGACGTTCTTCTACTTCTGTCGTTACCTCTTCGTTTTGACGAAAGAGTTGAGCAATTGAACCATATTCGGGTCTAGAAGTATCATCGAATAAAACCCCATTTTCTATTTTTATCTTATTCAAATTTTGGTTAACATCAGGTAGTTCTAAGACTGGATTAGCTGGATTAAATCCCAAAACCATAATGGCGCGAGTTGCTCGAGTTTGCGGATTTTTCCATAAGCCAAAATCCATATAGAGTGGACTAATAGACTGAACGCCCTCAAAACCTAAAGCTTGATATAATCGCCGCTGGGGAAAGCTTTTCATGGCGATAGTTGCAGTGGATTGAGGGCTAATCAGAAAAATGTCACCTTTTAACTTGTTATGTAGAGTTACATTACTTTCAAACAAGGCATCGCGGAAACCAAGCTGCATAAACATTAAAATATCAGCAAAGCCAATTCCTGCGATCGCGACCAATAATCGGATTTTTTCGCGACTCAATTGTAACCAAGCAAGAGGAATTTTCATTTAAGCTTTAAGTTTTGTGTAGGGGCGGGTTTCACTACTATCTTTTCTGACATGACCCAAATGCAAATAAACCCGCCCCGACTAAGTTTTGAACTAATTCGACTATGATTCTAGGAATATTTCTACGATAACTTTTGAATTAGTTAAGCCAGCAACTTTTTGGTTATCTTCTGGACGTAGACGAATATTCACTTCCACGACTCTGGCATCAACATCAGCAGCCGGATCGGTATCCAGAATATCTTTTTTGCCAATTTGTAGTCCAATTTTGCTGACATTCCCTTGAAGTTTTTCCTCAAATGCTTTGCCTTCACTACGGATAGCAACACGTTGTCCGAGACGTACTTGGCTAATATCGCTTTCGTAGACTTCAGCAACCACTATCATCTCGTCTGTTTTTCCCAGTTCAACAATTCCTTCCCCTTCTTTAATAGTTTCTCCAGCCCGGGTATTAATCTCTAAAATTCGACCATCTTCTGAAGCCCGCACGTAAGCTAATGAATCTAAATCAGCTTGGGCTTGTTCAACGGCTGCTAGTGTACTTTCCACTTCAGCTTCGGCTTGTTTAATATCAACCGGACGAATTTCTTGGATTTCTTCTAGGCGGGCTTCTTCTTCTTTAATCCGAGCTTCTAGAATGGCGATTGTTTTATTGCGGTTGACTCTGGCTTCTTCTAGCTGTTCGTTAAGATTAGCGATGGTTTGGGCTTTGTTTGCTTCGGCTTGAATTAGATGCGCCTGTTGTTGACTGAGGTTTTCTTGTGCCTCACTCAGGCGTTCTAGGGCTGTTTCCACCCTCAAACGGCGGCTTTCTAATTCTGAGGTAGAAATAGCTCCATCTTCGGCTAACTGCTGATAGCGGGTAAAGTCGTTATCAGCGTTGCGTTTTTCTGCCTCGAGTCGTCTAATCGTAGCTTCTTGACCTTTAACGGTGGCTTGTTGGGCTTGAATCGTGGCTTCTTGAGCTTTGGTGGTTTCTCTCAGTTCAGTTTCTAAGCGATTAATTTTGCTCTGTTGGGCTTTTGTTTCTCCCTCTAATTCTTTATCCAGGCGATTAATGGTTTCCTTTTGGGCTTGAATTGCACCCGCTTTAGCACCTGCTTTCACTCGTTCCAGATTCGCTTGAGCAATTTCAACTTGTTTTTTAGCCAGATCGACAGACGCTTGCAAGCGATCGCGGTTATCCATAATCGCAATCACTTGATTTTCCCGCACGCGATCGCCTTCCGAAACCAGTAATGATTTCACTACACTAGCGCCCTCCAGTGATGTGGGAGCGGATATTGTGATCACTTCGCCAGCGGGTTCCAAGCGTCCTAAGGCAGTTACCGCTTCGATTGCAGGTGTCGCCGTCGGCTGTGAATGTGATTGAGTTGGACGCAGTTGAGTCCGATTTAGGCTGTAAACCGCCGCCACTCCAGTCGCCAGAGTTCCGCCCACAGCTAGCGCGATCGCCCAACGAGTTATCGGTTTTGACAATAGTCCTTCATCCATCCCTGGTTTATGCCGTTCTACAACACTTGGACAAAGCTAGACAAGATTGGATCTTGTTAGACATTATCCGAATTGCTTCCTGCTTCACTCTGGCGGTGACGGCACTCAACCAGTCCACAGGTTTAAATTTGGACAGAACTTGCCCTATTTAATTTTTATTGATCGAAGTAATTTGAGAAGCTTTGCTGCTTTAATCCGTTATTTTCAGCGCCATTAAGGTATGCTGGATTTCTCTAACCGCCTTATTACAGGTGCGCTACTCTTAAAAGCTTTGTTACGGGGTCTCAAGCCCTAATATTGTTCGCTTGGTTTTCGCTCCTGCGGACTATTATAGCACTGCACCGCTTAGACAAGATGCTGGAGCATTTTCCAATGTTCCCTGTTTCCTGTTTCCTATTCCCTATTCCCTATTCCCTGACAAATGACAAATGACAAATGACGAATGACCAATTACGCCGATGGCAAGTCAAACAATACCGTTGTCATATAATACTCTGCCCAATCCGCACCAAAGGCTTTTTCTAGGACACGACGGGTTTTATCATTCTGCTGCTGCTTGGTGCAATAATAATGCTGACCCGCTAAAACTTCTGCTTGGTCTTCAGCCGAAATCGGTGTCGCATTAACCGCCTGAGTACAATGAATTTGGAGAAAATTCTCTACTCGCGATAAAAATTGGTGTTCCTCTTCAGGGGTGTTGGGTCGAATAAAAATACAAAATTCAGAGAAAATATCGCCCCACTCTGGTAACTCACGGGCGTCTTGGAAATGAGGAGTTGGTAAAGCTTGTAATGGTTGGCGGTAAATGTCAGGTAAGATACGCTGAGCATTCACTGGAGAAAGGTCTGCGATCGCGGCACTGATTTTCCCGCGTCCACCAACTAAATCACAGCCGAACATGGGTAGATTATACTCCGGACGGGGAAACATGACACAGTGGAGGATATCGAGCATTGTTCCCACTTTTGCCAGTTCCAAGTGCAGTTTGCGAAACTGTGGTGTCTGATAACAACGGTTTTCAATCGTAAGTTTCTCACCCTCTAGACGCCCCTCTACATAACCCAACTCAGCGGGTAGCTGATAGGGCGACAAATCCAGGTAACGCCGCCAGTTGGCTTCAATACAGTCGGCTAATTGGTGGATGAGGGGGTGTTGTTGCTCTCGCAGGGAAGGCTTGGTGGTTACTGACATTCCTTGAACCTAAACAATTAACGCTAAACCAGGCAGGATCGGGTGGTAGATATAGGATATCAGCTTCTGATTCCGTTGAGATCGTCACAATTTTAATCTGCCTGCTTTTTATCGTTACCAAACACGGCGCGTCTTAGCTTAATCCCTGTCTCTGTCCATTCATAGGTTGTAGCATTTGTCAACCGCGATGTTTTCTCCACTCCGGCAACCCGCTTTGTTTAAGAATTTTAAGATTGAGCGAGAGGGATATGGAATTGTCTGGAATGAGGAGATTGATATTAGCGAGTATGAGCGCTGGAAGAATGGTGTGATGGTGGAGAGCGAAGACTTAGCTGGTGTAAGGTGGCTCGAAGAACCCGGAAATCCCGTTAGCGATTATGGATATCCCCGACTTGCTACAGATCCTTTGCTAGATCAGGAAGTCGATAAGGATGTCAATATAAGTAAGCAGAGTTGATAGGAGTAGACAAGTATGTTTGGTTTAGGATGGCCCGAAGTGGCGATTATCGGAATTGTCGCTCTAGTAATTTTCGGTCCCAAGAAGATCCCAGATATGGGTCGCGCATTAGGAAAAACGCTGAAAGGTTTTAAAGAAGAGATGAATACTCCAACATCTGAAGAGGATGACGCTGACTAGAGTTTAGCTGTCCATCCTCCATTTTATGACGTATGAATAAGGGCGGGTTTTGTGCTTCATTTATGGGTGAGCTAGGGCGGGTTTTGTTGTTCAGTTATTTCTGGATAGCTGATTGTAGTTCCTAAACCCGCCCTTCTGGGGAAAGCAGGGGAAGTAAAGATACTTTCGTTACCAAGTTCGATAAGGAAATGCCTCAGTTGAATTATTGAGCCGAAGGCTTAATTCGAGCCATTTCCACCATCTCTCTTGATTGGTAATTCCGGAGTCTCCATTAAATCAGTCATCGCTTCAGTCAAGGCTTTGGGGTCCATGAATACGATTTTGGAGTTGCTACTTTCTCCCAATTTCTCGTTCGCTTCTACATAACGAGTGGCAATCAAATACTTGAGTACATCTTGACTGTTAGGCTTTTCGAGCAGCGCTTTTGAGATCATCTCTAGGGATTTCACCGTTCCCTCTGCCTGGGCGATCGCGGCTTCTCTCTCCCCCTCTGCCTCATAAATCGCCGCTTTTTTCATGCTTTCTGCTGCCCGTTCCTTCTCCAAGGAGTCTAGCACTGTCTGGGGTGGTTTAATTCCTTGGACTTCCACGCGGGTGACCTCTACCCCCCAGCTATCGACAGCCTCTTTGAGATGAATTGACAAATTCTTATTGATCTCGGAGCGGGATGAATAGGTTTGATCTAAATCCATTGTGCCAATTTCCGACCGTAACGTTGTGATAACTAAATTTCCAATTGCCTCTTTTACATCTTCAACATCGTAGTAGGCTTTATAGAGGTTGTTGATTTTCCAGTACACCACCGCATCGACTTCCACAGAAATATTGTCTTTCGTGATTGCCTGCTGGGGTTCGGTGTCTAAGACTTGTTCACGAGTGGTTTCTTCTACAGCAATGCGCTCAGTCACCAGCCAAACCTGTCGGAGACCGGGTTGTAGGGTTTTCTTATATTTCCCGAATCGTTCAACAATAGCTTGATTGCCCTGATTGATGACTTTGATTGAACCGAGATAGTAGCCGCCGCCGATTAAAAACAGTGCGAAAAAATATGAAAGAAGAGATCCCATGTTTTTAGACTCTCATTAATTAATAAGGATAAGGCGCGGATTAGGAATGCCTAGTCTTGACCAACTCAGGTTTTCCTCCAGCCGTTTTGTCTGGCAGCAAGTGTTACAGACTATTTACTCTCAAGCAAGACACCAGATAAAGAGGGACAATACCCACTCCCAGTGAAACATCCTTGGCTGATGCCAGAACGGGACGCTAGCTAGATTTAACCTGATTATCTCAGCATTTTAGCGGAATTTTAGCAAAATTTTGCCATTGGCATAAACCCGATGCTCTGTAGCTGCTAGGTTAACAAGAGAAATATGTCCATAATCGACCTGTGAACCGTCTTATTCAACAAATTCAATCCAGCTTGCTCAATCTCCTTGGCTCTGCTATTGAGGTTTTACCGGGGCTTATCGGCGGAGTGATCATTCTCCTGTTGACTCGCTACGCCGCCGAAGCTGCCCAGCAAGTCACCGCTAAAATAGGAGAGCGTACAATCCGCAACTCATCGCTGCAACTGCTGCTGGCGAAAGTCAGTTATGTGACAACGTGGGTTCTTGGCATTTTAGCCGCTAGTGTTATTGCCTTCCCTGGCTTACGGCTAGGTGACATTATCGCGGCGCTGGGGTTAGGATCAGTCGCTGTTGGTTTTGCCTTTCAAGATATCTTCAAAAACTTCTTAGCTGGAGTGCTACTACTGGTACAAGAACCGTTTCGCCTCAATGATCAGGTGATTATTGGTGATTATGAAGGAACGGTGGAGCGTATTGACATCCGTACCACCCAAATTCGTACTTATCAAGGTGAACGAATTCTCATGCCGAATGCAACGGTATTTACCAGTGCGGTGCAAGTCAGAACCGCCTACGGACAACGGCGAACGGATCTAGGGGTTGGAGTTGACTATAATACCCCCTTGTCTGAAGCGGCTGAACTGCTCAAGCAAACCATTACTCAGGTGGAGGGTGTCTTGTCCCAGCCCTCACCAGAAATCGATTTAGTCAGCTTTGGCGACAGTTCCATTGATTTCGTTGTCCGCTATTGGACGTTACCCCAGCAGCAACGAGTCCGTCAGGTGCAAACTCGATCGATTATGGCGATTAAAAAAGCCTTTGATCACGCCGACATTAATATTCCCTATCCTATTCGCACGCTTTACTTCTATGACCAGCAACGGTTCAATGATTATTTACCCCCGTCCCCAGATGAAGGTTCTAACTGACAACGGTTAAGATTGAAAATGTGTATCGATACCTCTTGTTCTACAAACCCTACGATGTCTTAAGTCAGTTTACGGATAGGGAGGACAGTCCCCGTCGAACGCTCAAAGACTATATTCCGGTGTCGGAGGTTTACCCCGTCGGACGCCTTGACCGAGACAGCGAGGGATTGCTCTTGTTGACCAATCATGGACGCTTGCAGCACCGTCTCTCTAATCCGCGCTTTCGACATCCCCGTACCTATTGGGTGCAAGTGGAACGTATCCCCGATGAAGCTGCCTTGAATCAATTGCGCCAGGGTGTAGTGATTAAAGATTATCAGACCAGAAAAGCTCAAGTGCAGCGATTATCACAAGAACCCGATCTACCCCCCCGCGATCCCCCGATTCGCTTTCGCAAAACTGTACCGACTTGCTGGTTAGAAATCACCTTGACCGAAGGGCGTAACCGTCAAGTACGGCGCATGACAGCAGTCGTGGGATTTCCCACCTTACGATTAATACGGGTCGCGATCGCTCATCTGCGTCTGGATGGGTTGCAACCGGGTCAGTGGCGTGATCTAACGCCCCCGGAACTTGTCTCTCTCCAGAAACTGGTGAAGTTTTGAGTGTCCCAGACATAATGCCAGAAGGAGGAGCGGGTTTTACCGATAACGTTTGGGAGACATCCCTTATACAGACGCGCCATGGCGCGTCTCTACACTAAACCCGCCCTGGTTGAGTTTTAAGGTAACTCCCTTGTCAATACGGCTCTCCTGTGCCTTTGCACTCGATCACAACTCCCTTAAAAGCTGCAACCTTTGATTCTGGCGTGGCAAACTAGATGGCAGCTAGCTTATAATCCCAGCCTTAGAAACCCGATAGGAATTGAGGAAGTTCCGTTATGTTAATTTGTCCCCAGTGTCATTTTGAAAACCCGAATACTCACAAGTTTTGTCAGCGATGTGGAACTTCCTTGATCCATAAACTGTGTCCTGAATGCGATACCCAAGTTCCCGTTAATGCTGAAACCTGCCATAATTGCGGTGCGTTTACGGGAACGGTTTGGTGGGCAATGATTGCCAAAGAGCCAGAGTATGGCGTAACCTCAACCCCTGATCCAGAAGGTGCCTCAACTAATTCTGAGTCAATCGCTAGCCCTGCGGATCTAGAGTCATCAGCCCAGGGGACACAAACGAAGGAAAGTGAAGTAACGTCTGCCGAAATTCCCGATGATGCCAAAACCGATTCTGAGGCTTTTTCTCAGGAAACAGATCAGCCAGAAACGACGTCTGAGGCAAGTTCTGCTTACAATGTTCACTCGATCGCCTATCTGGATGCTCAACAACGTTACCGACTCATCGAACCCCTAAATCCCGACATCTTAGCGGATGCCCCCGCCGGATCGGAAACGTTTGTCAAAGTGTTGGACTGTCAGCCCTTTCAGAAGTCACTTCTGGAAGCCCTACTGGAGCAACAATCAGAGCAATCCTCGTCCCAATCCTCGCCCATCCTGGGAATTCCGGCGATCGCTCAACCCTATTTGGCGTTGAAACAAAACCATTATCCGACTGTGCCAGAGGTTCATGATGCGTGGCAGCAGGATAATCAATCAGTGATGTTGCTCGAAGATCGCTCAAGCTGGCAGCTTCTCAGTGACTTGTGGGGGAGTGAAGCGTTATCGACCTTAGAGCTATTGTATTGGCTCGATGAAATGGCAAGACTTTGGCAGGCACTTGAACCTTGGAATTGTTGCCAAAGTCTATTAGAAATTACCAATTTACGAGTCGATGAAGACCAGGTGTTGGGGCTAGAGCGCCTCTATCATGATCCTGAAGATGAACCACCTCTGTTAGAGGATTTAGGGCAGATGTGGCGGCTGTTATTTAACCAGTCGCAACGGACTCAATTGACCTCATTGGGGACGGTATTTCGGCAGATGTGTACCGAGGAAATTACCACAATTGACCAATTGCGATCCGAGTTAGAAGCGATCGCTCACGCTGAAGAAGAAGCACAAGAAGAACAGGCAACGGCAGTTACCTTAGATATGGCTGAACCCTTGTCTGAAGAGGCGATGAGTTTTCTGGAAATGCCCACAGCAGACGTGGGTAGCTACGACGATGGTGGTCCTACGGTTGTTCTACCCATGCAATTACTCAGCCTTGACGATGTTGGCTGCACGGATATTGGTCGTCAACGGGATCACAATGAAGACTGCTTTGGTATTCAGGCACAGGTGAAAAAGCACGAAACCCCCATAGGTCGAACCTTAGACGCTCGCGGTCTTTATATTCTCTGTGATGGAATGGGTGGACATGCTGCCGGAGAAGTGGCGAGTTCTATGGCGGTGGAGAAGCTGGAGGCGTATTTTCAAGACCATTGGCAGGATGAGTTACCGACCGAAGAGACAATTCATGAAGCGGTGCGCCTAACTAACCAGGACATTTATGATGTCAACCAACAAAATGCCCGATCAGGCAGTGGTCGCATGGGGACAACCTTGGCAATGATGTTGATTCAAAATACCAACGTCGCGATCGCCCATGTTGGCGATAGTCGTCTCTATCGGTTAACCCGCAAAGGTGGTTTAGAGCAACTCACCGTAGACCATGAAGTCGGTCAACGGGAAATGAAACGCGGCGTGGAAGAAGCGATCGCCTATTCTCGCCCGGATGCTTATCAACTCACTCAAGCTTTAGGACCACGCAGTGACCAGTTTGTTACTCCTGACATCAATTTTTTGGAACTGAATGAGGATACCTTATTCATTCTGTGTTCCGATGGGTTGTCCGATAATGAACTTATCGAGAATAACTGGCAGACCCACCTGGCTCCTTTGCTCAGTTCTCGCGCTAATCTTGAGCAGGGTATCCTACAGTTAGTTGACCTAGCCAATGAGCAGAATGGTCACGACAATATCACAGCGATACTCATCCGAGTAAAAGTGCGACCTAATTTTCAGCAACGGAGTTGGTCATGAACCCGACGCATAAATGCGGGGGCTTGTAAGACTTTATTCTTGCCACGCTCGAATATTTTTTGCAAGCCTACATGACCAGCCTAAGACTCATGAGGTCTACGTTTAGAGCAAGTGTTAAATTTCCTACCTACGAATGCATGAACCAACAAGGAATTGAGACAATACTGCAAGGGATAGGGGGAGCAGGGGGAGCAGGGGGAGCAGGGGGAGCAGGGGGAGCAGGGGTGCATGTAGAGGCGTTCCGGTGGAACGTCTGGGAGAAAAAATTAAATTAGAGCTTATGCGAGCAGTATTGGGAGGCTACCAACAGCCCTAGTCGAAGCTGTAAGTAAACCTCAATGTCCGGCTATGGGGGAATTGTATTAGTTTTATATATCGGTAGGTTCATCAAGGACTCAGAGGAATCCTAATCCCGAAAAAGGACGGGAGCGACTAACTTTAATTAAGGACTAGATTATTTTTTATGCCACGAGTACCAGTAATCCGTCTAACTAATAAACCACGGATACCAAACCGGGCTTCAAGAGCCAGAGTTTGGCTCAAGGGACTCCCGCCAAGACATTGAAACAAGCCCTGTGAGTTAAGGACAAAAAACTGAGGACTATGGTCACGCTGACCCTTCTACATCCGCAGGCATCCACTCCATTACAACAGTGGAAATTCCACAACCAGTCTACAATTCGTATTGGTCGATCGCCAGATAATGACGTGATTCTAAACAATCCGTTAGTATCTCGGTATCATCTCGAATTGAGAGTCACCGTCGTCCAATCTGGACATAAGTGGCAGTTGGTTAATCAGGGAACCAACGGCACGTTTCTGAATGGAGTGCTGGTATCACGAGAGATACTCCCGAATCAGGGCTTGATTCGGCTGGCTCGAGAAGGACCGATGCTCAAATTTGAACTGAACCCGGTTTCTGTGCCAAATTCTGGCTTAGTCTCGCCAACGCCTAAATCTAAACCGTCTTGCACTCACCTGGGCAATCCTCCCGGTAATTTATTTTGTATTCACTGTGGTCAACCTTTAGTCCCTGTACAACGAGTTATCCGCCACTATCAAGTCCTGCGAACCCTGGGACAGGGAGGAATGGGGACAACCTATCTCGCCTGGGATAATACAGGCAAAATCGAGGGACGCCCCACGTTACTCGTCCTCAAAGAAATGAATGCGGATGTGGCACAAATTGCTAAAGCCCAAGAACTGTTTGAGCGAGAGGCGCGTGCCTTACAAGCCCTGCATCATCACGGAATTCCTCAGTATTATGACTTTTTTGTCGAAGGGGGTAAAAAATATTTGGCAATGGCGCTCATCCACGGACAAGATTTGGAGCAACGGATTTTGATGGCTGGACCCGTTACCCCAAATCAAGCCATTGAGTGGATGATTCAAACCTGTGATGTTCTTGATTACATCCATTCCAGCGATCCGCCCTTAATCCATCGGGATATTAAACCCGCGAATCTGATAGTACGTCATCGAGACAATACCATTGTTGTCCTTGACTTTGGCGCAGTGAAGGAGATCGGGACAATGCCAGGAACTCGAATTGGTGCTGAAGGATATAGTGCCCCCGAACAAGACCGAGGGACTCCAGTCACTCAATCCGATCTCTATGCCATTGGTCCGACCCTGATTTTTCTGTTAACTGGGATGACTCCCCTTAAATTTTATCGCCGCCGTAGTTTAGGCTATGGATTTGACTTGTCCAAAGCCCCCACGATTACTCCCGCGTTACGGGAAGTAATCGACCGGGTATGCCAACTCAAAGTGTGCGATCGCTACCAAACGGCGAAGGAGCTTGCAAACGCCTTAGACGCTTGTCGCTAGAGCTTCTGCTGGCGCGATCGCTTCGCTATTAACGGTTCAAAAACGTCAGGACATCTATTCTTCATCCCATGCTTCCACGGCGAGTAAATCACCAATTGGATCTTGCATGGTGAAGCCAAATTCGATGAGTTCCTTTTTCCAGAACGACCAGTCGTCGCCATATAGCAGGGCGATTTTCCATATACTGTCGCTGGGTTTGATTATCTTGGAGTCCACGAGTGAACGCACCTGACGCTGCATCTTCACCATGGGGTGAGTAACTTGCTGAGTCATACTCTCAATTTTCTCGAAATAACTTTTGCAAATGCTTGGATCAAAAAAACGCTTCCTGTTATTTATTTTTGCCGGTTCGTAGAGTTGGCTCTCGGCAAGGAAGCATTACCCTACCCTTATAACCCATCCGAGGACATTTACGCAACCCTTTTTAGAAAAATGTACGGAAATCACTACCATTGCCCCTGGAATGGCTGCCGTTAAGGGAAGGGGGAGCATGTAGAGACGTGCCATGGCACGTCTGGGAGCTGGGGAAGAAAAATTTATAGCTGTCGCTATAAAGGTTAGGATTTCTTTATGGGTTAAGAGAATCCAAGTCAGTTGGCTTAGATTCTCCTATAGTTCACACGTTCTGTTCAACCGCTGTCTTCACAGCAGACTGTAACAACAGACCATATTCAATCCCCTCAACCACCGCCTGATAAGACGCTTCTAAGATATTGGCAGAAACACCCACTGTCGTCCAGCGCTGCTTGCCATTACTCGATTCCACCAGCACACGAGTTTTTGCTGATGTGCCAGCCGCACCATCCAGAATCCGCACTTTGTAGTCGGTCAGGTAAAAGGTTCCTATCTCTGGATAAAATCGCACCAGAGCTTTCCGTAACGCGGCATCCAGTGCTGACACGGGTCCATTACCTTCAGCCACTTCTAAAATATCCTCACCATTAACCGTAACCTTAATCGTCGCCATCGCATTACTGTAAGGCGTATCGATACCTTGAAGCATGTCACTGTGAACCTGAAACCCTTTCAGTTCAAAATGCTGCTGCTTCTGCCCCAGGGCGTCTCGCATCAGTAAATCAAAACTGGCTTCGGCGGCTTCAAATTGATAGCCCTCATTTTCCAACTCTTTCAGGCGTCCTAAGATTTGGCGACAGGCGGCGTCTTGTTTGTGGAGTTCATGTCCAAAACTCTTGGCTTTTGCCAAAACGTTACTGAGTCCAGATTGGTCAGAAATCACAATCCTTCGCTGATTACCCACCTGTTGGGGCGGAATATGTTCGTAGGTGAGTGGATTGCGTTCAACGGCGGAAACGTGAATCCCGCCTTTATGGGCAAATGCTGACCGACCTACAAATGCAGCATGGTCATCAGGCGCTAAATTAACGATTTCACTAATGGAACGACTGACTTGAGTCAGTGTGGCTAATTGTTCCTCTTGCATACAGTGATACCCTAGCTTGAGCTGTAAGTTAGGAATCAAGGAACACAGATTCGCATTACCACAGCGTTCACCATAGCCGTTCATCGTTCCCTGAACCATACAGACACCTTCCACCACACTCATCAACGCATTCGCCACAGCGGTATCGGAGTCATTGTGGGTATGAATGCCCAATCGAGGCGAATGTAGAGACGCGCCATGGCGCGTCTGTAGGGGCGGGTTGAGTCCATCTGGTTCTGTTGTTGGTGATAAAGTTGGTTCAAAACCCGCCCTGCCTTGGTTTTCAGGGTTGAGTTCTAAACGTTCAATCACATCTCGGACGATTTGACCAATTTCATGGGGTAGAGTTCCGCCATTGGTGTCGCAAAAGACTAACCATTCAGCCCCCGCATCCATAGCAGTTTTCAGGGTTTTCAGGGCGTAATCTGGGTTATTTTTGTACCCATCAAACCAATGTTCGGCATCATAGATAACTCGCCGCCCTTGACTACGAAGGTATTCTATGGTGTCTCGAATCATTTCCAGATTTTCGTCAAGGGTAGTACCTAACCCTTCCGTGACATGGAGATCCCAAGACTTACCAAAGATAGTTACCCAATGTGTCCCTGCTGCCAAAATCGCTTGTAGCATCGGATCTTCAGCAGCAGTTTTATGAGGGCGTCGCGTTGAGCAAAAGGCGACGATTTCGGCTTGGGTTAAGGGTTCTTCTTTGAGTCGCCAGAAAAATTGCACGTCTTTGGGATTAGCACCGGGCCAACCGCCTTCGATGAAGGGAATCCCTAATTGGTCGAGTTGTCGGGCGATGCGGAGTTTGTCTTCGATGGACAAGGAAAGACCTTCACGCTGGGAACCGTCCCGCAGCGTTGTGTCGTAAATCCAGATAGGGTTGGGTGTTTGTGCAGTCATAAGTAAGGATAGTTGTGTAAATTGTCAAGAAATGTAAACTAGAAAGAGAAAGGGTGTAGTAACTACGATAGATAAATCATCAATGCCTAAAGTAACAGCTCAAGGGAAAACGTTTTCATGTGACCCAGGCAGTAATTTACGCAAAGTTTTGCTGGAGCATGGTGTCGCGCTTTACAACGGCAATGCCAAAATTATCAACTGTATGGGGATTGGTAGTTGTGGCACTTGTGCGGTTGAGGTAGAAGGGGAGGTTTCAGAAGCAAACTGGAAGGATAAAGCAAGACGTTCTCTTCCGCCCCATTCTCCCACAGCTAATCGTCGCTTAGCTTGTCAGACGAAGGTTTTGGGTGACGTGCGGGTGACGAAATATGATGGTTTTTGGGGACAAGGGGAGGATGTTGTTTGGACATCGGAAGGGAGATAGGGAAGATGGGGGAGCTGGGGAAGCTGGGGAAGAAAAAATTAACTTAGAACTGATCCGAGCCTTATTGGGAAAGATGGGATGTACTACATGGAGTTAAAAAACACTGTAGGGGCGCAAGGCTTGCGCCCTCACCCCTTTACTTGTGAATTTTGGAAAGAAAGACAAATTTAAACTGATGTCATCAAATATGTAAACCTTATCAAAATCAGAACAATAAGTTTAGCTCAGCCCTTCTACGTTTTGCATCTTGCCCTTAATTCAGATCATTTTTTTAAGTCTATATGGTTTAGATGTAAAGAATTTGGTTTTCCATTTCATCTGCTGTGGTGGAATCCAGGATTATGAGCAACCTCTGCACAATTTCCGAGTATGGTTTCCTGACAGCAATGATAATTCCAGAATGCCACACGAGATTGCAAAAGACTTGCGACCAGTACGTCAACATCTTCGTCCAAATAAACATGAATAAAAATATCAGTCATACGTTACGAACTCGTGGATCAATAAGTTCGTCTGGAATACGGTTGCGTTCTATGTATTCATTGATTTCTGCCTGATGATCCAGATAATAGCTGAGTGCATCAAATACCTGTGATAGACCAAGATGGGTTAACCGCTGAGGAATTTCCTCCGGCGAAACTCCGATACGCCACATTTCTACTATTGCCCTGACTGGTGTGCGTGTGCCTTTGATAATGGGTTCGCTATTGAGTATTTCGTCATTTCTGACAATGTGACAGTGTTCCGTTAACCTTACCATTAATGATTACTCCGTGAAGGGGAAATCTCAGATCAATTCTAGCTTGACATCGTGTCATTTTTTTGTTTTTAGGTCTCTGCGTGAGGCGAGACGAAATCATCCTCTAGATTACCCAAGTTGTTCGAGGAGGGTGGGAGGTGCAGGAAATAAGCTGTCATGCATTTAAATTGGGTATTAGTAGCGAGCAAGATGCAAAGCCTGCGGCATGGCTTCGCTTAACGCACTACAAGGCTTTCGCCATTATTGACATTAAGGTTTAAATGCCGAACAGCTTAGGGTAGTACCTAACCCTTCACTGACATGGAGTTCCCAAAATTTACCAAAGTATAGTCACCTAATGTGTCCTTACTGCCAAAATAGCTGGTAGCATCAGATCATCAGCCGCCGCTTTATGAGGGCGTCGCGTTGAGCAAAAGGCAACAATTAGGCACGTTTCAATCTAAGTACCTGGACATAAATTCTGTCCGCTGTACTAAGAAATATTAACAAGCCTCAACTCTTTACTGTTCCCTGTTCCCTAATCTCAACCGTTAACTTTAATTTTGTGCGACTACTTATGTCATCAAACATTGAAACTCTATCAACATCAGAACAAGACGTTCAGTCTAACCCTTCGACGTTTCACCTTTCTCCCTTAATTAGAGTCACACTTTTGAGTTTATACGTGGCGCTAACTGTACCTTTACCCTTTTTAGCCCAAGTCTCTGATGCTCCCATACCGCCAGTATTACTGTGGGGAGGAATTGGTTTGGGGTTATTCGCGCTGTATGGGGCGTTGAGTGAACGAGTTATTGTGGATAATGAGAAAATTCAGGTGACTTATCCGAAATGGGTTCCTCGTTTTTTCCGTAAGGGTTGGGAGTTACCTTGGGCGGATGTTAAAGATTTAAAAATGCGGACGACGGGACAAGGGGGATTGGTTTACTATTTTGTAAGCCAGTCATCGGAGCAGGCGTATTTACTACCTATGCGTGTGGTGGGTTTTGCTCGGTTAGTTAAGTTGGTGGAAACGTATACAGGTATCGATACCACTGATATCCGTCCCTTGGCACAACCTTGGATGTATCTAATTTTGTTAGGATTGACGCTATTGCTATTACTTGTCGATGGTTGGACAATTTGGACGGTTTTTAGCCAAGGTTTGATGGCTTGGAAAATGTTTATAATTGTAAAGATTTAACCACGGATGATGTCGGTAAGCTGTCATGCATTTAAATGGGGTATTAGTAGCGAGCAAGATGCTTGATGTAGCGAGCAAGATGCAAAGCCTGCGGCATGGCTTCGCTTAACGCACTACGGCAAGGATTGCGCCATTATTGATATTAAGGTTTAAATGCCGAACAGCTTACTAACTGAAAATACTAATCTATCAGTTTTTTACTCTAATATAAAATGAATTCAACTCAAGACTATATGCATAATTTTGCTATAAAAAAGCAAGAATTCATGGAGTTAGTTAATGCATTAATCAATAAACAGAACAGTATTGATGAATCGTCAAAATCTCGCCAAAATATTCTTGATGAGATTTCTAATATTTTAGTTTTTATTCAACGGATTGAAATACTAAGTATAAAAAAGAAGCAAGTTGACCGAGGACATGAACCCAGAGTTCTAGAACTTACCAGTATCCTTGAAGTTTTAATTCCAGCGGTTAAATCGGTTGTGGACGGCAAAGCGGGTATTTCTCTGGTCAAACAGACCCGCATTAGGCTGTTGCGATCGCTCCGCCGACACGAACCATTTTTCCTAATCCTTAGACGCTCAATTCTTAATAGTTTTATCGATATTTACTATTTGGATTCAGTGCCGACCAAAGTTATTATCGGACTAGGCTTTCCTTTTTCATTTGCCGGCATTATTGCACTAATTTCTTCAGTTTATTTTTTGAATTATGGAACTCAAACATCCGAACTATCTCAAGTTAGTGAATCGTTGGAGAAAATCAGCAATGAACGTGAAGAAATAAAACAAAGTTTAGCAGGTATGGAGACACCACAAAGAACGTTAAGTTCATTAGGTGCGGACAGCCGTCCAATTCCGATGGAAGAAAGAATCCGCGAGATTGAATCAACGTTGACATCCCTCGATAATCAGGTCAAGCAACAACTTCAATTAATGGAGGAACAAAATCAATCGGCTAAACAATTAACTATCACTTTGCCCTTTGGTTTGGAAACGATTTCTTTATCGCCAGAAGATTCTCAAATTATTTTCCAAGTGTTTGTGGTGGGCGCATCGGGAGCGTTGGGAAGTGTAGTCAGTATTTTAATTCGACTGAAGGAGTTTGATGTAGAGTTTCGAGAAATCCTCGATCCAGTCATCCCCTTTTTGATCGGGGCGTTTAAGCCAATTATTGGGGCATCATTTGGTATTTTCATGTACGCCCTGATTAGTTCTGGACTGATTCCCCTGGATACGAACCCAACAGAGGCTACTGGTAGAAAAGAGGAATTATTTTATTGTGCGATCTCGTTTACCGTGGGATTTAGTGAACGGTTAGCCAAAGATGTGATTGCCCGGGCGGAAACGACGGTAAAACTGGGAAACGTTAAAGAAATCCGAGAAATAAGAGAAATAGAGGAATCAGGAGAAAAATAAGTAACCATGAACTCGCCCACGGTATCTGATGATTCATTATCCCCGGCGCTGGCTCAACTCCAACTCAAACAAGTAAGTTGGGTTACATCAGCTAAAGGCGCGATTCCAGGAACCACGATTCTCAGCGATATTTCCTTTGACGTAGCTAGAGGCGATCGCATAACCTTAATTGGTCCGGCTGGTGCGGGGAAAAGTTCACTGCTGCGGCTGTTGAACCGATTGAATGATCCCACCAGCGGTACGATTTATCTGGAGAATCAAGATATTCAGACGATTCCTGTGCTACAGTTACGACGGCAAATTATGCTGGTTTGCCAAGAACCGAAGCTATTAGGAATGACGGTACGGGAGGCGCTAGCTTACCCATTGGTGTTACAGCAACTGGAAAAATCCGCGATCGCCCAACGGATTCAAACCTATCGGAAAAGGCTGCACATCCCAGAAGATTGGCTGGAACGCACGGAATTACAACTTTCAGTGGGACAACGACAACTGGTTGCGATCGCACGGGCTTTAATTTGTCAACCTAAAATTATCCTATTAGATGAACCGACATCCGCCCTTGATGTGGGTACAGCTTCTCATTTTTTGGGTGTCTTAGCTGACATGGCGAATCAGGATCAGATCACTGTTTTAATGGTCAATCATCAGTTAGACATGGCTCAACTCTTCTGTAATCGGATATTGTATCTCCAGACAGGTCAACTCATGCAAGATACATCAGCGACTAATTTGGACTGGAACCTGTTACGAGAATCCCTAGTTCAAGCCGAAGCGCAAGCAGCACAAGAGTGGGGAGTGGAAGAGTTTTAAGCCAACCTTCGAGGGAACCTGGTTTGTAGGGGCGGGTTTAGGGACTTTCTTATCGCGATTGATGGTAACGTTTGTACAAAACCCGCCCTTACTCCATTTTGACCGAACTCCCTTATCTCCCTGTACCCCTACACCAAGAACACTATTGTCGCCCAGCGGTACTCGCAGCTACGGGTGCAACATCTGGTCGAGACGTTGGATAATTATGATCTGCTTCTCCTTCAGTTGATTGGCTGCGTTCGAGCATTTCTGGATTAAACCGATAACCCACATTCCGCACCGTTTGAATTAAACTTGGTTGTCGGGGATCAGTTTCAATTTTTTTGCGTAGTGAGAGGACATGGGTATCAATAGTACGGGGATTATCAATAGCATCGGGCCACGCCCGACGGAGTAATTCCGAACGACTTAATGGTAATCCTTCTGCTTGAGTAAGAACGTAGAGCAAACTAAATTCCTGAGGCGTTAAATCAACAAACTCCCCTTTGTAACACACCCGGCGCTGAACTAAATCAATTTTGAGATCACCATATTCCAGCGTCATTGGTACAGCCGTCATCCGAATACGTCGAATCAGCGCCTCAACTCTTGCCAGAAATTCCTGCATCCCAAAGGGTTTGGTTAGATAATCATCGGCACCCGCTTTTAACCCTTGGACGATATCAACTTCATGATTACGGGCAGACAGCATTAAAATTAACGAATGTCGCTGCTGGTGAATCCAGCGACAAAACTCCACCCCGTCACCATCGGGTAAGTCAGAGTCGAGAATGACGAGAGTGGGTTGGCGATTATAGAATGTCTCTCTGGCTTGATAGAGGGTGGCAGATTGATAAACCCAATAGCCTGCCTGCTGCAAGTGCCAACCTAGCAGCGATCGCAAATGGGGATTCCCCTCGATAATCTGAATACAAACCGATGCTCCCACGGCATTTTGTTTCCTTTTTCGGCATTGTTACTCAGGTTAACAAAGCTAATGTCAAGATTTTGTAACAACTGTTACTGTGATAGCTGAGGGGGCGGGGTGTGGGAAAAATTTGCTTTCAACTCAGTTGACACCAATGCTTACCTGCTGCTTCAGGTGTCAAATTTTATGGTACGCTAAGTTTCCAAGCATCCATTTGAGACAATCTATTACTATCGTCCTCTGCGTTACCTCTGTTATTATGTCTATGTCAAAAAAAGCTCGTCCGACCCGGGGGCAGTTGGAACGCCGCCTCTCTCAAGGAGTACAATCAGTCTACCGTGAGCAACTTGGGCATCAACCTGGCAAAATAATAGCCAGTCTTCAAGGTGATAGAGTTACGCTGATTCTGGAAGATGCTGTAACTCAGCCGGAGCAGTTACTTGCTAACCAGGGAGAGAAAGACCTAACTGAGAAGGTGCGCTCAGATTTAGATGCTGCCATCAAGCCTCAATTGAGAGAGCGAATCCAGGAAATTTTGGGAGTAAAGGTGGTTGATTTGCTTAGTGATACCACTCTAGAAACTAAAAGGGAGGGAATCATCGCTGTACTAGCTGAGACGCCTCAATTTCGCTGTTCGGGTTCAGCCGCACAACAGCCAACTCATCAAGCTTCTTAAGACGTTAGTGATTGTCATTTGTCTGTCATTTTTTCAATAAAACCTCTATGGCTTACGATTATTAGAACCTAGATTGTTAATTCTAAAAATGTACGTGGACAACAATTAATATAAATAAATGCCAAATAATGGCAAATTATTTAGAGAAAGCCTTAAAATAATCCTTATTTAGATAAATCATGAAATTCAAGCTGGGCTGTCAATTAAACTATAGTGTTGCGGCAAGTAGCACTTTTATTTTTAATCTCAGTGTTGTTGAGAAAAAGCATCAAAGAATTCTGCAAGAAAAGTTGCAAATTGAACCATCCATGGATTATGAGGAGTATGTTTCTCCTCGGATGGAAAACCGATATCTACGAGTCTATGTACCCCAAGGTGACTTACAGGTGTCCTATCAAGCCACTGTGGATTTATTTTATCGGGATGAAGACCCCAGTTCGATTTCGGAAAATCCTCCGGATAAGTTACCGTTAGAAACGTTACATTACCTCTATCCATCACGTTACTGTGAGTCAGATCGGTTAATGCGTCTGGCACAGAATGAGTTTGGTAATTTGATTCCTGACTATTCCAGAGTTACGGCTATCTGTAATTGGATTTACGATAACGTCACCTATTTATCAGGTAGCACGAATCAACATACCTCGGCTTATGATACCGCGACAGAACGAGCAGGGGTTTGTCGAGATTTTGCCCATTTGGGGATTGCGTTTTGTCGGGCGTTGAATATTCCGGCTCGATTTGTGACGGGATATGCCTATAATTTAGAACCGCAAGATTTTCATGCCTATTTTGAGGCGTATTTAGGCGATCGCTGGTATTTATTTGACCCTACCCGACTCGCCCCCTGTAATGGGTTAATTCGCATTGGTATCGGGCGCGATGCGGCTGATGTCGCCTTTGCCACTATTTTTGGTGATGTTCAGATGAACTATAAGGATGTGTTTGTCGAAGCGGTTCCGGATCAGGATGGAAAAACGCCTGAACTCCCCGACTATACCAATCGTGCGATCGCGTTAATATAACAGCAGGCTTCAAGGCAGGAAGGAAGTTATTTATCTAGTTTCTAACGTAAGTGAGGTACAGACGTTTCCCCAGCGTGTATTTATTCATTCAAATAAGATTCTTTTGTATGTCAGAAAGTTTTACCATGACCGTTAAAGGATGAATTGGAGAAGGCATAAAGCCGCAACGTTCCACGTAAAAATCTTTCACATTCTCGTTAAGGGCATGAATTAGAATCGCTCTAATCCCTAGTATTTCTGATGCTTGTAGAGTACGCTTTACGGCATCTTTGATCATTCCCATACCAATTCCCTTTCCTTGATGATGAATATCAACAGCCAGTCTACCCATTACTACGACTGGGATTGGATCGGGCATATTTCTTTTGATTTTGCCTGGAGATTCAATATGGGAAACCTGACCATTCGCTAAACAGTAGTATCCTACTACTTTGTTTTCCCAACAGACTACATAAGTGCGTGATGAACCAAGCGTTTCATTGTTAAGAGCGCGTGTTTTTAACCATTGATTTAAGCTTATCTCTCCACAATCAAATGACTCTATATCATGGGTTGGTTGAATATGTTCCGGTGGGGTATACTTCATGAGGTAATTACCACAGAATAATAATTATTCCCAAGGAGATTTTACCTGAAGCAATTGATGTAACTTTTCATTTTTCTCTGGGGGCATATCAAGAGCTTGATTAAAAGCCTTCCACTGGTCATCATTAAGGCGGAACAATCTCCAATCTAGCAATGCCTCTTCTGCTGCTCGATAGGCTGCGTCTAACATAAAAGCACTCCGAGTCTTGCCACAAACAGATGCCGCTGTGTCTATGAGATCAAGCTGATTGGGTTCAACTCTCATATTGACGACAAGGGAGCGCTTGTCTTTATTGGTTTTATCAAGAAACGCCATAGTTACTCTCTACTTTAGAGTTTTAGGTATGTGTGTACATTGTATATACAAAAAACCACGATAGTCAACAAGTACAGCACTAAGTAGGTGGACACAATTAAAATTAACGGTTGAGATTAGGGAACAGGGAACGGGGAACAGAACAGTAAAGAATATCCTCTCCCTGCCTTGGTACTGCTATAAAATAGACAGATAAGCTGAAGTCAGTAGCGGGTTCGAGGACAGGTTCCGTAGGGATACAGCGTTGCCGTGCCTCCTGCCTATTGGATTCAACGCCATGCACGCCGACTGATTCCACTCACCCAATCCACGAGAATTGTCAGCATAATTAAACAGGCGATAGTGGTAACAATACCGGGCGCGTCAAAACTACTCAATTGTTCACTCAATAACCGCCCTAACCCACCCGCCCCCACTAATCCCACAATTACCGTTTCTCGCATACAGACTTCCCAACGGTACAGAATATAAGCCAGAAAACGGGGTAATGTCATCGGTAGCACCCCATATAAAAACACCAATGCAGCGGGGGTTCCCTGAGCTTTTAAGGCTTGTAATGGAGGCTGGGGGAGATTTTCTGTCACTTCTGCCATCAGCCGCCCTAAAATCCCCAAATTGTGCAATCCCAACGCGATCGCACCCGGTAAAATACCTGGAAATAAGATAAACAGCGCCACTAACGCCCAAATTGGTGCCGGAATTGCCCGACATACTAATAAAATCGCCCGTGTGAGTAAAAAGGTAATCCATACCCAAATTTTCTCGCCTCGCCCTCTTCCATGACGACTGGGATTGAGTAATCCTCCAGGTAGGAAAAAATTACGAGTCGCCGGAAAGGAGAGTAAAATGCCACCCATACCCGCCAGTGCGATCGCGAGAATGGACATGGATAGGGTTTGGGTTGATAATCGGACTAATTCTGGCAATTGTTCCCAACTGATATCCGGTGGAAAGGATACAGTTATCGCATCCACCAATAATTTCCCCGTGCGGGGTGACCAAAGTTGGGTAAAGTCAGGATGGACATACCAAAAGCAAAAGGGGATGAGTAGCACCCCCCCGATACCCGCCAGAGTAATCAACGGATCACGCGGATAGAATCCCCTTTGAGACGTAGAACCGTGATCAGCATTTAAATCCAGGCGACTGCTACAGCCTAAGCGATCGCGTAACCAAGCGCTACTCAAATCAACTATCCCGTTTAAGATAAATAGGGCATAGAAAAACGTCCACAACTGTTGATAACGCAGCGACTGCAAACTTAGGAAAATCTCATATCCCAATCCCCCAGCCCCGATAATTCCCAACACCGCCGCCGAACGAATCGAACATTCAAAGCGATAAAAGGTATAGGAGAGAAGGTTTAAAAAGGCTTGGGGAATCAGCGTATACAGAAATACGGTTAACGGTGCAACCCCACTATTCAGCAGCGTAATTAGCGGTTGACGGGGCGTCTCATCCAGAATTTCGGCAAAAACCTTTGCTACTACTGCCCCAAAGGGAAGCGCGATCGCTAAAATGGCGACTAAGGGATCAAGTCCCCAAATATTCACAAAAAACAGTCCCCACAGCATTTCGTGAATCGCCCTGGGAACCGCCAACAATCCCCGCAAACTCACCCAAATCTTAGAGGGGTGTCTCTCGATTGCACCCGGAGAAACCGCTAACCACCACACCTCAGAGGTAAATATCCCGCCAATGATTCCCAGCACCACACTGAGAAACGTACCACAGACGGCATAGGCTAACGTAGTCAGTGTCGCCTCTAAGGTTAATTGGAGAAACTCAAGGCTTAACTCCGGTTGTAGACTAGCTTGGAGAAATCGCCCCAATAAGGAAAATCCACCTGGATTCAAGATATCCTGTCTCCAGATACCCGTCTGATAGAGAGAAAGTGCGATCGCGCCGATAAATACTAATCCCCAAGCCGTTGGTGGGTTGAGAATTGGGGGACGAGATAAGGGCTGAGGTTTCACAGGATGATGATCGGGAAGCTGGGGGGAGATGAGAGTGGGTTTGAGATAACGTTATCATCAATGGCGAAATGCAATGCCCTTTAGAGTATAAGGCACTTGCTGAACCTAGGTTCGTAGTCGTCACTTTAGTGACTCAACGTTCAAATGCTGACGACACACTCTTAATACAAAGACATTCCTTTTAACTCAGTTCCATTTGTCCTAGGGTAAATTAGGAGATGGTGCGATCGCAAACCCTACAACCTATCCTACTCACCCTCTCTTCCTGACTCTTCCGGGGAAGTCTGAAAACCCTGTTAGGCTGGTAGATGAGGACATTCTCGGGTTCATTCAAAACGCAGCCCTTCCCCCAGATTGCCGGAAAAGCAAGTTCCCCGGTCTCCCTTTCTCACTATGGTCGATTGGCGTCCCTATCTCGAATCCCTCTGCACCACCTACGCCCAATGGTGGAAGGATTACACGATTACCGATGCAGTCGGGCGAACGCCACAGAAGCGGAAACAGATATCAGTGCAATTTGATTTTACATTAATGGTGCAGACGGTGGAACCGGATAGAGACGCCAGGGGGCAAAAGACGGAACAGGTTGAGACATTAACGGTACTCAAGGGGTTACGCAAATATGCGCCCCAGCATATCTTGTTAGTCGGGCGTCCCGGTTCCGGGAAATCCACAGCGCTGGTGCGGTTGCTGTTGGAAGAGACGGAAAAAGCTAAGGAAGCCTGTAGAGACGTGCCATGGCACGTCTGGGAAAAGGGGGACAGGTCAATTAAAATCCCCGTCTTGGTAGAACTCCGCTATTACCGCACCACAATCGAGGACTTAATCCAACAGTTCCTGCAACGCCATGACCCCAATTTAACCCTCAATCCCGACACCCTGAAAACTGGATTGCGACAGGAGCAATTTTTGCTGCTGCTGGATGGAATTAATGAATTACCCTCAGAAGCAGCGCGGCGGGAGTTACAGCAGTTTCGCCAAAACTACCAGAAAACCACACCCATGGTATTCACCACTAGGGATTTAGGCATCGGGGGTAATTTGGGCATAACCAAAAAACTGGAAATGCAACCCCTGACACCAAAGCAAATGCAGGAATTTGTCTGCGCCTATTTGCCACAACAGGGGAAACAGATGTTGCAGCGATTGGGGAACCGTTTGCGAGAGTTTGGACAAACCCCTCTGCTGTTAAAGATGCTGTGTGACTTGTTCCATTGTCTGGAGACGATTCCCAGCAATCTGGGTTCAGTATTTCGCGCCTTTGCCCAGCAGTATGACCGAAAAGTTAAAGCCGATGTCCCGGTTACGGAAGACTCACGGGAATTTTGGTCAGAGTTGCTGCAATATTTAGCCTTTGTCATGACGAAGGGTAATGACTCAAAAGAGATACAGGTGGCAATTGCCAAGACAGAAGCTGAGACAATTTTTACCGAGTATCTGCGTCAGCACGATTTCCTTGACCCGCCAGTTCGCGCCCGTAAATGGTTAAATGATTTACTCAAACATCACTTGATTCAACTGGGGGCAAATAATCAGATAGAGTTTCGCCATCAACTGATTCAGGAGTATTATACGGCTGAGTATTTGTTGAAGTTGTTACCGAGTCTCAGTGATGAGGAATTACAACGGCAGTATCTCAATTATTTGAAATGGACAGAACCTCTAGCGTTAATGCTGGGATTGGTTGAAGATGAAGCGCAAGCGGTGCGAGTGGTGAGGTTGGCGTTAGCTGTGGATGTGCAGTTGGGGGCAAGGTTGGCAGGGGAAGTTAAACCAGAGTTTCAAGAGCAAACAGTGGCTTTAGTGTCTGGGTTAGAAATTCCTCAGTTACTCACAATTCAGCTTTTGGGCAGAACAAAGTCTGAGAGTGCTATTTCCAACCTCATGAAAGCTCTCGAACATGAAGACTCTGATGTTAGTCGTAGGGCGGCTGACGCTTTAGGTAAAATTGGTTTACCTAAAGCTATTCCCCATCTAATTAAAGCCCTGAAGCATGAAGACGTTGGTGTTAGTCGTAGAGCGGCTGACGCTTTGGGTAAAATTGGTAGCGAGTCTGCCATCCCTGCTTTAATAGAGACCTTGAATGAAAGACAAGTTCCTAATGCTCGTGAGATAGCAGCTACAGCATTAGGCAAGATAGGCAGTGATTCCGCTGTACCTGCTCTTGTTCAGACTTTGAAAGACAAAAAATCTTCTAGTATTCGTGAGAGATATAGTATTCATGAGATATACACTAGATTAGGAGTTGATCAACGACTCGAAGCTTTTAATAGTGGAGAATATTATCTTAGAGAAGAAGTTGCTGATGCACTAGGAAAAATTAATAGTAAGTCTGCTGAATTAGCCTTAATCGAAGCCCTAGATGATGAAGAACCGGAGATTCGTAAGTCAGTTGCATATACTTTGGCAAAAATTGGCAGCAAAAGGGCTGTATTTGCTTGTGTTAAGGCTTTAAATGATGATGCTCATTTGGATCGAGAAGACATCTTTTACACCCTTGCAGAAATGGGTTATGAATTGCTTGTGACTATCTTAACTCAATCTTTGACTATTGAAAACGCTTTTGTTCGAGATATAGCAGCTAAAGCATTAGAAGAAATTAACGATCAGTCATTGACAGAGGCTGATATTAATGATTTTTACGATCAGATAGATTGGAATAGTAATAAAGCCGTTTATAAGCTAGCAGCAAGTGATGATGAGTCTGAGTCTGATTTGACTTCAATTCTGGAAATTTTACGTGATGATCCCGATCATCGTATTGATGCAGCCATTAGGATATTAGGGGAAATTGGCAACCCTGATATACTGCCTGTTCTCCATGACTTACTATTGGACACAGCAAAAAGCTACATAATTGACCCTATTTCACAAATTCAAAACCGCTGCAAATTCTACAACTTTACCCTCACTCAACCAATTCCTACCACTCCTTATCCTCTAATGCATATTCTCCACCTTAGCGATCTCCACTTTTCCACCCCTGACCAAGCAACGCTGTGGTCTACACAACTCAGACTTGATTTACGGCGCGAACTCAATATTTCTCAGCTTGACGCCCTGATCCTCTCCGGCGATATTGCTAACTACTCTACCCCAGAAGAATACGAAGCCGCCGCCAAATTTCTCAACACCCTCTGTCAAACCTTCTCCCTAAACCCCGAACAAATTACCATTGTTCCGGGTAACCATGACCTCAATTGGAAATTAGCAGAAGAAGCCTACCAACTGATTGACCGCCCTAAATACAACGGCAAACTAATCGACGGTCATTATATTAATGTCAGAGATGAAGTCATCCGAGTTCGTGACGAATCCGCCTACAAAAAGCGCTTTGACAACTTCCGCCAGTTCTACGAAACCATCAAACAAAAACCCTATCCCTTAGACTATGACCAACAATACACCCTCGATTATCTTCCCGAACAAAACCTCCTCATTTTAGGGCTAAACTCAGCATGGCAACTCGACCATCATTTCAAATCCCGCGCCAGCATTCATGTAAATGCCCTCATCAACGCCCTGGATGAAATTGATACTAATTCCGATTACGATAACTGCTTAAAAATCGCCGTTTGGCATCACCCCCTCGATAGTCCCTATCAAGATAGAATTATCGACCAAGACTTCATCGGACTCCTCGCCGTTTCCGGGTTTCGCTTCTTCCTGCACGGACATATCCACAAAGCCGAAACCAGTCTGTTCCGTTACGATATGAGTCGAGATGGGCGCAAATTAGACCGCATTTGTGCTGGAACCTTTGGCGCACCGACAAAAGAACTGGTAACGGCTACGCCTTGGCAATACAATTTGCTGATTGTTGAAAAGGATAAACTAACTGTTCGCACCCGTTGTCGTCGCGGGAAAGATGCGCCGTGGGAATCTGATAGTGTTTGGCGTCAGGGGGCGGGAAAATCGTCGTTGGATTATTATACCATTGAGTTGTGATTTTTTATTATTTGTAATTTTTTATTTGTCAGGATACCACCAACTGTAGGGGCGACCCGCTGCATTAAATTAAGAGAACCGACCGATAAATCTTGTCGGGTCGCCCTCCAGGGTATATATTCAGTGGATCAAATCGTGCGATCACGATTTGGAGGTAATATCATGTCCCTACGATTGCCCATAATTGCAATGCTGCAATAACAGGGGTTTCAGGCGTTTTTATTAGGGGTGTTTGACCGGACATGATATAAATGGGTCACTAAACAGCCTCCTGATTGTCAAATAATGCTTTAATTCCGATCTGACAAGGTGCGATCGCCCCGGAAAAACCCCTGATTAGAGGAGAGCGATCGCACCTACCAGATCCCCGACTTCTTGAAGAAGTCGGGGATCGAATTAATTAGCGTTTATCCTACGGCGCAAACCCCACCAATTGAGGCTTGTATGTCTGAATTGCTTTCATGTACTGCGCCCGTTCAAAGCTACTTTCATCAGGACAGTTAATCTGACTCATGCTACCCTGCATCTGCTTGATCGACTCATATTCATGTTCTTCCATCCAGTGGCGTACCTCTTGCTCAATCTCTTGCAGATTGCCAATCCCATGACGCAGCAGTACACTGACGATTTCCGTCACTTTCGCACCTGCCATCATCATTTTGATCACATCCTGCCCTTTATGTACCCCACTGGTAGCGGCAAAGTCCACCGACAGACGACCATACAAAATCGCAATCCAGCGCATGGGTAGGCGCATCGCTTGCGGTGTACTCAGCAAGATATTGGGTGAAACTTCCAATTCCTCAATATCAATATCTGGCTGGTAAAATCGGTTGAAAAAGACCAAACCATCCGCACCCGCCTCAGTCAACCGCTTCGCCATATTTGCCATATTGCTGAAGAAGGGACTGAGTTTAATCGCAACCGGAATACTCACCTCAGATTTCACCGCTTGCAGAATATCAAGATAATTCTGCTCAATTTCCGCCCCCGTCTGATCCATATCCGTGGGGATGCTGTAGATATTCAACTCCAGCGCATTCGCCCCCGCCTGCTCAATTTCCTTGGCGTAGTGCGTCCATCCGCCCACGGTAGCGCCATTGAGACTGGCAATGATCGGCATATTCACCGTCTCTTTTGCCTTACGGATATGCTCTAAATATTGCTCTGAACCCACATGAAAGACTTCCGCTTCCGGGAAATAGGTCAGGGCTTCAGCAAAACTTTCTGTACCATACTCTAAGTGATGGTGTAATTCCAACTTTTCTTGGCGCAGTTGTTCTTCAAATAAGGAATGCAGCACCACCGCCGCCGCGCCTGCATCCTCCATGCGCTTGATATTGTCAATATCTTCGGTCAGGGGCGCAGCTGCACCAACCACGAGGGGCGATCGCAATTCTAACCCTAGGTATGTTGTTGTCAGATCCATCCGTTTAAACCTCTTACATTATTTATGGGTAATCCTGTGGAGATAGGGGATTGTAGAGACGTAGCATGCTACGTCTCTACACTGTTATTTAGGTATTCGTCGGTTCCTTAACTTCCTCACCAGTTTGGGTTGTCTGACCATTTCCATGACCGTTTTGGGTGTCCAACTGACGGGCTGCCAGATATTGGTACATATGCCACCGAGTCTGCACATCCTGCTGCGCTTCTCCTAAAAGACGTTTAGCATCTTCTGGCTTACTCTTGGTCAGCATCTTGAAGCGGTTTTCTTGATACATGGATTGTTCCACCGGGAATTTCGGACTCCGCATATCCAGTTGCAGGGGATTCTTCGCTTCTTTGACTAAATCGGGATTGAAGCGATACAGCAACCAACGCCCGGACTCAACCAACGCCTTGTGATGCGACATCGATGTGGTCATATTAATCCCGTGGGCAATACAGTGCGAATACGCCAAGATTAGGGATGGACCATCATACGCCTCCGCTTCTAAGAACGCCTTCAAGGTATGTTCATCCCGCGCCCCCATTGCCACACTAGCAACATAGACATTCCCGTAGGTCATCGCAATCAAACCTAGGTCTTTCTTCGCTGACGGTTTACCCGCTGCTGCGAATTTCGCCACCGCCCCCCGTGGGGTAGCTTTGGACGCTTGACCACCCGTGTTGGAATACACCTCAGTATCCAACACCAGGATATTCACATTACGACCACTTGCCATCACATGGTCTAAACCCCCGTAACCAATATCATACGCCCAGCCGTCACCGCCAATAATCCAGACACTCTTCTTAACCAGGTAATCGGCTAAACTTAACAACTGCTTGGCTTCGGGAGAGTTCATCCCTTGCAGTTTCTGCTTGAGTTGCGCCACCCGTTCCCGTTGTTCCCAAATATCAGCTTCGGATTTCTGTTCCGCGTTGAGAATCCCACCGACTAAGTTATCGCCAATCTCACCCGCTAAAGTTTGCACTAACTCAGCGGCAAATTGGGTGTGTTTGTCAATGGACACCCGGAAGCCAATGCCAAATTCGGCGTTATCTTCAAATAAGCTATTCGACCAAGCCGGTCCGCGCCCTTCAGCATTCTGTGACCAAGGCGTAGTTGGTAGATTTCCGCCGTAAATCGAGGAACAGCCTGTGGCATTTGCCACCACCATGCGATCGCCAAATAGTTGAGTCGCCAGTTTCAGATACGGCGTTTCACCACAACCCGCACAAGCGCCGGAGAACTCAAATAGGGGTTCCTGCCATTGCTGCTGGCGAATCCGGTCTAAATTTAAGGAACGGCGATCGGGATTAGGAATATCTAAGAAGAAGTCCCAATTTGTCTGTTCCTGTTCCCGCAACGGTAACTGGGATTCCATGTTAATCGCCTTCAGCTTAGGCTGAGACTTATTCTTCGCCGGACAAACATCGACACAGATTCCGCAACCGGTGCAGTCTTCTACCGCCACCTGAATCGTAAATTTCTGTCCCCCATACTCTTTATCCCGTGTATCCGTGGACTTAAAAGAATCTGGGGCATTTTCTAACACCTGTGAGTCGTAAGATTTACCTCGGATCACCGCATGGGGACAAACCATGACACATTTCCCACATTGGACGCAGACATCGGGGTCCCAAACGGGAACTTCTAATGCTACATTGCGTTTTTCCCATTTCGTCGTGCCAGTGGGGAAGGTACCATCCACGGGCATGGCACTCACGGGCAGGTTATCGCCATCCCGCGCCATCATTTGACCCAACACATCCCGGACAAAGGCTGGGGCGGTGTCGGGAACTGGGGGACGCATATCCACAGTGCTGTCTATTGTGTCAGGTACTTGCACTTCAGACAGATGCGCCAAGGCGTTGTCCACCGCCTCAATATTCATGCGGACAACTTCTGCACCCTTCTTGCCGTAAGTCTTTTCGATGTACTGCTTAATTTTCGCGATCGCTTCTGCTTTGGGTAAGACATTCGCCAGTTCAAAGAAGCAGACTTGCATCACGGTGTTAATCCGCCGTCCCATGCCACTGCTAACTGCCACTTGGTTAGCGTCAATGACATAGAACTTCAACTGCTTGTTGACAATTTCCTCTTGGATTGGGCGGGGTAGTTTACTCCACACTTCATCTTTACTGAAGGGACAATTCAGCAGGAAGGTTGCACCAGGAGCAGCTGAACTCAGAACGTTCAATTTTTCCAGGAATAGCCACTGGTGACAGGCGACAAAGTTCGCTTGGCTAATCAGGTAGGTTGAGCGAATCTTTTCGGGTCCGAAGCGCAGGTGAGAAACGGTAACGGCACCGGATTTCTTGGAGTCGTACACGAAGTAGCCTTGGGCGTAGTTCTCGGTTTCTTCACCAATAATCTTGATCGAGTTCTTATTCGCGCCCACGGTACCATCTGACCCTAAGCCATAGAACACACAGCGTACCACAGTTTCGGGTTCTGTGGAGAAGTTGGGATCATAGGAGAGGCTGGTATTGGTCAAGTCATCGTTGATGCCAATAGTAAAATGGTTCTTCGGTTGGTTAGCCGCCAGGTTATCGAAAATCCCCTTAACCATCGCGGGGCTAAATTCCTTGGAGGATAAGCCATAGCGTCCACCGACAACCTTGGGTTTGGGACTATCCGCTTCCCAAGCTTCCTCAACGGCTGTCACGATATCCAGATACAGGGGTTCACCACCAGCACCCGGTTCTTTGGTTCGGTCTAAGGCAGCGATACTCTTGGTGGTAGCCGGTAATGCCTTGACCAACTGTTTCATGTCAAAGGGGCGATACAGCCGCACTTTGATCATCCCTACTTTTTCACCCTGTTTGTTCAGGTAATCCACGGTTTCATGGACGGTTTCTGTGCCAGAACCCATGAGGATAATTACTCGTTCGGCATCAGGGGCACCGTAATATTGGAACAGTTCATACTTGCGCCCAGTGAGTTCGGCAAATTTGTCCATGGTGTTCTGGACAATTTCCGGGCAGGCGTTGTAGTAAGGATTAACGGTTTCCCGTGCTTGGAAATAGACATCCGGGTTTTGGGCAGTGCCGCGCAAGACGGGGCGATCCGGGGTTAGACCCCGCGCCCGGTGTTCCATCACCCGTTCATCATTAATCATCGCCCGCAGATCTTCGTCTGCTAGGAGTTCAATTTTCTGAACTTCGTGGGAAGTGCGGAAGCCGTCAAAGAAATGGATAAAAGGAATGCGGGATTCTAGGCTAGCGGCGTGGGTAATTAACGCTAAGTCATGTGCCTCTTGGACTGATCCCGACGCCAACAGACCAAAGCCGGTGGCACGACACGCCATCACATCTTGGTGATCCCCAAAAATGGACAGGGCTTGGGCGGCTAGCGATCGCGCGGCGACATGGATCACGGCTGAGGTCATTTCCCCGGCGATTTTGTAGAGGTTGGGCAGCATTAACAGCAAGCCTTGAGAGGCGGTGAATGTACTGGTTAATGACCCTGCCTGCAACGCGCCATGGACTGTACCTGCCGCCCCGGCTTCACTCTGCATTTCAATGATTGAGGGAACAGTACCCCAGAGGTTCTTGCGACCTTCTGAAGACCAGGCATCTGCCCATTCTCCCATGGGAGAAGCGGGGGTGATCGGATAAATGGCGATTACTTCATTGAGTGGGTAGGCAACGCGAGCTACCGCTTCGTTTCCGTCTAGAGTTGCAATCGTTCGTTTCGTCATAGTTACAAACCTTTTTGGGTTGCTGGGTAATCTTTTTTGTTTGGGGCGCTAAACTTCAACTTAATTCCTTATCTATTGCAAATCCCCTATCAATTTCGTCTCTTCCACTACAAAACGTCAATTCTTTTGGCAATCGAATTAGCATAAATTTTCCAATTGAGTCCTTCTTTGAACAACGTCAATGTTGTTTTTTCTCGGCGGACATAAATCGACTTTCAACCCCCAGGCTATATGGCTGACGGTCGTTTCCGGGATTCGTTAACGGTCTTTTAACCTTCCCGCCTTCTTCCGGATACTCTTCTATTATCTAACAAAAATTTAGTAATTTAGGTAATCTAACTTTTTTTTAATTTATTTAAGACTTTGGCAACTCCCTACCTTAAAATAATCTAAATAATAAGCTGTATTAGTTTTTACAAGCTGGGATATTTTAACTTGATTAAGTATTAGTACAAAATAATTAAGAAATATTTCATTTCGTAAATATTTCTCAGCTTCTCAGCCATTGAGGGAGATGGGCAAAAAAAGAGTTCCCTGGATCAACCCGTTCATCTGATTGGTCGCAGTACGGCAGGGTTGCTAGACTAGCGCTATACTCGTCACTATCGGCAACGAGTGCGATCGCTAACCCTGTTGGGTGTCGGTGTGTCCGCCGTCGCCAATTCAGTCATCGCTGGGATTGGGCTAAGTTTAAACTATACTCTATATCTTGACCACACATTCCAGAATTAATTGTGAGCCTAGTTCTTCAAGTTCTAACTATCAACGATGAGTTGAAAGACTTTGAGCGGCTGTTTCAACTTTGGCAGCAAGTCAACCAGACAGACTTGGAAGTAGTCTTCGATTTCTCTGGATGCAGCTTTCTACGACAAAATGCTGTAGCTTTTCTCGGTGGGTTAGCCCGCTTAATTGAATCCCAGGAGGGTAAAGTTAGCTTCAATTGGGATACACTAGACAATCGAATCCGGATAAATCTTCAACAAAATGGTTTTATGCACATCTTTGGGGAGGGTGTAAAGCCTTGGGAAGGAAACTCCATCCCATATAGAGAAGACCGAGAGCTAGATAAAACGGGTTTAGGGGATTACCTATCTGAACAATGGTTAGGTCGTGGTTGGGTTCATATCGATCCATTATTGAAAAGCCGTATTGTTTCAACTGTCTGGGAAATCTATGCAAATGCCTTTGAGCATGGGCAAACAAAGATTGGGGTTTTTAGTTGCGGACAACACTACCCCAACCTGAAAGAACTGAACCTAACTGTCGTGGACTTCGGAGTTGGTATTCCTCGCAACGTTCGCGATTTTTTGAAGCAGACTGACTTATCAGCAGATGAGACGCTCAAATGGGCATTTGAGCCGGGAACAACCACCAAACATGGTATAGCAAGGGGCATAGGACTTGACTCTTTAAAACAATTTGTCAGGGTGAATGAGGGAAAACTGGAGATTTTCAGTCATAATGGATATGTCATAATTGACAAAACGCAAGAAACGTATCAAAGTAGTCAAACTTTCTTTGAGGGAACACTGGTCAATATCACACTTAAATGTGATGAGTCTTATTACTCACTAGACTCGCTGAACTCTGAACCCAGCGAGGAGGCACTGTTCTAAAGGGAGGTCAGAACGATGAAAAAATACAATATCCACGACCTAGTGGGCAAATACTGCATGACTCTTGAAGATGGTCAAACCGTTTACCAACTCATTCACCCGGAACTGATAGCCGATCATCCTGTCGAGGTAGACTTTGCTGGAGTAGATTTTTTTGCTTCCCCCTTTTTTAATTTTGCCATTGGTCAATTGCTAGGAGACATAAAACCAGAAACCCTCAACCGTTTGCTTAAAGTGTCTAACCTCAACCCAGTTGGCAAACAGGTACTCAAAGCGGTGATTGAGAACTCGAAGCGGTATTACTCAGATGAGTATACTCGCAAAGCAGTAGATAAAGTCGTTAGCGAACAAGCAAATAGTCTTTGATGGTAATCAACTACACAGTTCAGGCTGAGGTTTTTGATATTCACTCTGATATCCCAAAATCTGATATCCCAAAACAGGATGACATTTTTCTTGTTGACACTAATGTCTGGTACTGGCTCACCTATACCCAAGCTAGTACCTCAGCACTATCTTATCAGACTAATGTGTATCCCTCCTATTTAATGAAAGCTATTTCTGTTCAAGCTTCACTCCGATACTGTGGTCTTTCCCTAGCAGAGTTAGCACACAATATTGAGACAACAGAACGAAAAATTTTTTCCGCCACAATAAAAGCCAAAGACTATCGCCACAACTACCCATCGCAAAGAGCTAATGTTGTAACCGAAGTTCAAACTGCTTGGAGTCAAGTTACATCTATGGCTTCATGTATTGATATTACAGTGGATGATGTTAGCATTAACAAATGTCTAGTCAGACTCCAGACTCAACCCCTTGATGGTTACGATCTGCTCATACTCGAAGCAATAGCTCAAGCAGGAATCGTGAACGTGATTACGGATGATGGTGACTATGTAACTGTTCCGGGAATCCAAGTTTTTACAGCAAACCGTAACGCGATCGCGGCTGCCGCGAATCAGGGTAAACTTTTGACGAGGTGAAAATATGATTTCAACACTCAGACTTTTTAGCATTTCTCCTGAATCCGTCTCAAAATCACAGACTTGATCATATTTTACGGATATCCTACCCTATCCCCGTAGTGCGATAGTATAGCAATAGACATATCGATTAGGACGTTCGGCACCATTGTAGAGACGTTGCATGCAACGTCTCTACATAAATGATGTGTCCTAACAGCCATGGCGGTTGCTATAGTTCATCCCAGTCTTGCGTTAGACTGGCTAACTGATTTCCATACTTTTCTGTGAAATTAGGAATTGTCTCATGAATACTGCGACACTGGCAACATGGATTCTCAGCCCTTTACTGGGACTGGCTATCTTACTATTCATCTTCCGGATTATCCTGACCTGGTATCCTCAGATCGATCTCAACCGCTTCCCCTTCAATCTGGTTGCTTTGCCCACCGAACCTTTTTTAGTCCCAACCCGCAAACTGGTGCCGCCCATTGGGGGTGTGGATATTACGCCGATTATTTGGGTTGGGATTGTTAGCTTACTGCGAGAGATTCTTGTCGGTCAGCAAGGATTACTGACCATGATCCACTGACTGCCCCTAACCCTTTAAGATTGGGCGGTTGCCATCATTTGCTCAACAAAATTCGTATAAACATCACCACTGAGAAACGCTGGGGTTTCTAAGATTTTTTGGTGGAAACTCAGCGTGGTGGCAACCCCAGTAATCGCACATTCACGCAGGGCGCGTTTCATGCGGCGAATCGCGGCATCGCGGTTGGGTGCCCATACGATTAACTTGCCGATTAATGAGTCGTAATAGGGGGGGATTTCATAATCGGTGTATACATGGGAATCCATCCGCACACCAGGTCCTCCGGGTGGTAGATACCCACTAATCCGCCCCGGTTGAGGACGGAAATTGCGATCGGGATCTTCGGCATTAATCCGACATTCAATCGCGTGTCCCTGAAGCTTCACTTGGTCTTGCGTCAGTTTCAAGGGTTCGCCTTGGGCAATCCGAATCTGTTCGGCAATTAAGTCCAATCCTGAGATCATCTCGGTGACAGGATGTTCAACTTGAATGCGGGTATTCATTTCCATAAAGTAAAAATTCCCCATGGCATCCAGCAGAAACTCAACCGTACCCGCCCCGACGTAATTAATCGACTTGGCAGCCATGACAGCAGCAGTTCCCATTTTTTCTCGCAGTTCTGGGGTTAAGGCGGGACTAGGGGCTTCTTCTAAGAGTTTCTGGTGACGCCGTTGAATGGAACAGTCTCGTTCTCCCAGATGAATCACGTTACCGTAACTATCAGCAAGAATTTGAAACTCAATATGGCGGGGACGGACGATAAATTTTTCCAGATAAAGTCCTGGGTTGCCAAAGGCGGCGTCGGCTTCTCCTTGGGCGGCTTGAAACAGGCGACTCATGGCACTCTCATCGGGAACCAAACGCATCCCTCGTCCGCCACCGCCTGCTGTGGCTTTAATCATCACCGGATAACCGATGTCTTTGGCAAGTGTGATGGCTTCTCGTTCACTACTCAACAATCCCTCACTTCCGGGTACGGTGGGTACTCCTGCCCGTTGCATGGTTTCCTTGGCGGTGGATTTATCCCCCATCGCCCGCATCGCTTCAGGTGACGGACCGATAAAAGAGATTTGATGATCGGCGCAAATTTCGGCAAATCGGGCATTTTCTGCCAAAAAACCATAGCCGGGATGAATGGCGGTGGCGTTGCGCGTCAGGGCGGCGGCGATAATATTAGGAATATTCAAGTAGCTTTTGCTACTGGGCGCTTCACCGATGCATATAGCTTCATCCGCCAGTTGTACATGGAGGGCGTGTTGATCGATGGTCGAGTGAACGGCAACGGTGGCAATTCCCATTTCTTCACAAGTTCGGAGAATTCGCAGGGCAATTTCCCCACGATTGGCAATTAAGATTTTGGCAAAGTCCATAAAACAGCGCTGCTATATCCGTATTCAGTAGGATAAGGGGGATTGTCCCCTTTGGTGGCATCCTTGAGGAATCATTAGTGACGTTTTTTGGTGGGATTTCAACAAAATTGTCGGGAAGTCGTAATTTCTCAAAAGAGTTGATATAATAGGTTAGCCATGCGGATGTGGTGGAATTGGTAGACACGCACGCTTGAGGGGCGTGTGGCGTAAGCCTTGCGAGTTCGAGTCTCGCCATCCGCACTCCCTGGTGTATGAGGGCATCGGGAAGCGACTCGCATTGTTTGTCCGTCCCAACTTTGTCCGTCCCAGTAGGGTAACCGGGGAAAAGATGTGCGATCGCCTGCGTTTGGGTGCAGAGAACATTTAGGATTGAACGTCACCCCAGATTAGGGGACGCTTGTATAAATAAGACGTTTGACAAATCTTTAAGGTTTCTTTACATTGCTAAAGGGTAATGGCGTGGGTGGGAAAAATCCCAAACCCTTTAGATTTCAGCGCCTTGAGAGAAACGACTGGTAAGGTTTCTAGTCAATCTCTGACTGTGGAAGCGCTAAAGCGCTCACTACGAACTGTGGAAGCGCTAAAGCGCTCACTACGAACGGCGCGATCGCGCGTTTCTCCGGAAATGGCTATGTTGCGGTTGAAGGTGAATACAAGTAAATCGCAAGTAAGCGATGTAGCTATTTAACAATCCGTAATACAATAGTTGATAATACTCAACAAAATTGTTCGGTTGACAACAATAGAGAGGTGAAGTTTATGTCTACAGTTTCCAAGGAGCCAAACTTCATGCTAATCGATCTAACCGATAATGTTTGGGTCAATACCCTGATTCCCAGTGCTAACCATGCCGCGTTGCGTTGTGGATTTGCGGGATATCCAGTGAATCCTCGTTGGAATGCTGCCAAGTTTAAAGCTTGGAAAACTGGGCGTCAGTGGCGAGAGGCATTAGCACAAGGCGAAATGGCGGTGCGTTCTCACGATTCCATGTTAGTTCCGGTATCTGAGTTAAACGAGAATGGTTTAGAGGAGAAAGAAGCGAAGGCTTCCGACTCGCAACCCGTTGCATCTACCAATCATTCACGGTTTAAGTTTCCGTTGAGACCTAAACAAATATTAGCCGCATTCCACGCTGTCTCTTGAAAGACAAATTTTATATGCAGGATTTTCAGGGGAGAGACGCGATTAATCGCGTCTCTCATGGTGTTTGACGATCTCCTCGTCCTTTGTCATGCATTGAAATTGGGTATTTCCTGTTGCCTATTGCCTATTCCCTATTGCCTCTCCCCACCACAAGACATTCAGCAGCCCCTACATTAGAAAACCCCGCTTATGACCACAAGTGTATTAGAACGCAATCATATCAATATCCTCGGTGAAGGTACTCAGACGATCATCTTTGCCCATGGCTTTGGTTCAGATCAAACCGCTTGGCGTCATCAAGTCGCCGCCTTCGCCTCTGACTATCGGATTGTCCTTTTTGATCATGTCGGTGCTGGAAAATCCGATTTTTCTGCCTATAGTCCCCATCGCTACAGTAGCCTCTATAGCTACGCCGAGGACTTGCTGGAAATCTGTCATGAGTTAAAACTTACAAACTCCATCTTGGTGGGTCACTCAGTCAGTGGTATGATTAGCTTGCTAGCTGCACTCATCGATCCCTCATGCTTCAGCCAGCTTATTTTTGTTGGTGCATCTCCTCGGTATCTCAACGATGTGGGATATGTGGGTGGGTTTGATCAGTCTGACCTAGATGCACTCTATGGAGCGATGTCAGCAAACTACTATGCTTGGGTGAGTGGTTTTGCCTCAATGGTGATGGGAAACCCTGAACGTCCGGAACTGGCAACGGAATTTGCGAATACTCTGACGGCTATTCGTCCAGATATTGCCCAAGCCGTTGCTCGAGTTATATTCCAGTCGGATCACCGGAAAGAGTTACCGCGCCTGAATGTACCGACTCTGATTCTACAATCGAGTGATGATGTTGCTGTACCTCCAGAAGTTGGTCAGTATATGTCAGATAACATCCCTGAGAGTCAGCTAATCAATATAAAAGCATGGGGTCATTTACCTCACTTGAGTGCGCCAGATACCGTAACACAAGCGATCGCGGCTTGTCTTTAGTTCTTAACTTAAAAGGTGTTGAGATAACAGGAGTTCGTAGTCGGCATCCTTTGTGCTAGAAGTGCTTTGGCTCTGATGACAAACACTCTATGTCAACGACATTCTTCTTCTTCACTTATTGTTAATGCTCATTGTTGTCCTTGGCTCATCCCAATCAGCTTCCTACATTTAGGCGATTTTTAATCGGACTATTGCTGATTCTGGTTGGACTAGATACGCTTAATCCCAGCAGAATCTCAACGTTGAGTCTAGGATCGATTGTCTTTACTGTCATCGTTTTGTTCCCTCTACCTGCTTGGGTTCTGAGTCTCTTCACCGCCACAAAAACGGGGCAAGATAAGGGAGTAGAGGAACCGAGAAGCAGAGGAGACAATGGAGATGGAGCCAATCCCCGATCGCTGTCTGTAATCGGGTTGATTTTGATCGTTGGCTGGCTGCTTGTTAGTCGGTATGCCTACTTATGCCCTTGGCTCACAGGAGTGAGTTTGGCGATCGCATCGGGTTTGCTGGTGCGTCGTTTCCTGTTAGAGATTGAATGGAAATTAGCAGCGGGTTCTGTACTCGCCGCGATCGCACAATCAGATACCCATACTCCAGATCAGCTTATTGAGCAGGTTACCCGTTTGTTGTATGAGTTATGCCAAGCCGACGCCGCGATCGCACTGCGTCAACTGGATCAGGTAACGGCTCAATCACTCGTCAGTTTCCCATCTACGGCGCTACCCAATCAACTGACAACCCCGAAACTCTTTGCTGAAGCCCTAACCCATAAACGCACCCTATTCTATGGGAATTATCCGGCGACGCCCAAAGCCGCCCCTGTGCTTGTCGCTAAAGGTACCAAGTCTCTAGCGGTACTCCCCCTGCGGAAGGAACAAACGACACAGGAGCAAGGTGCTATCTTATTACTCTGGTATCGCCAAACTTACCTACCCTCATACCAGCGTCATTTCCTGGATTTACTACTGGGGGAACTCCACACCCTTCTACGCCTACAAACCACCACGTTTCGCCTCGAACAACTCCAAGCCCGCTACAATGCCATTTTAGAAATCCCTCAGGGCGTCGTATTTGTTGATATCAGTGGCGGACAAGGTTGGCTAAATCCAGCCGGGGCAAAGCTTTTGGGATTAAAACAGGGAGACGTGGAACCGAGTGCGATCGCTCAGGCGATGGCAACCTTACGCAGCAGCGCGGATAATCAGGAAGAGATTGCTAAACAGGCGGCACAACTTTTTTCTCAACCCGAAGCAGAAATTCACGACTGGATTTGGACATTTAGTCAACCCCAATCATTGGTACTGAGTATCTCAAGTTTCCCCACTTACGGTCAAGATATTCAAGGTCGCCTCTGGTTGTTCAATGATATCACTGAGAAATATTTGGCACAACAAGCATTAGCAGAACGTACAACCCAACTGGAAACGGCGAATGAACAACTGGAAACAGTTAATGACGCCTTACGATTTACGCAGTTTTCAATTGATCGAGCGGCTGATGCAATTTTCTGGATTGGGCAAAATGGAAAGTTATTGTATGTCAATTATGCCGCTTGTCGGTTGTTGGGGTATCCTCTGAATGATTTGCTGTCGATGAAAATTCATGAGATTGATGCTAATTTTACAGCTCAGAGTTGGTCAGATCATTGGCAGATTATTCAACAATGTGGTTCCCTCTGTCTTGAATCTCATCATCGCAGCAAAACGGGTAAACGTATCCCCGTAGAAGTGCGAATTAGTTATTTGGAATTTAACGGCAAGGAATACAACTGTGCCTTTGTCCGTGATATTACCGAACGCAAGCAAGCTGAGAAGGCATTACGTTGGGAACAGGAGAAAGCTGATCGTTTATTGTTAAATATTTTACCCAAACCCATTGCCGAGCGATTAAAACAGGAAACCTGTCTCATTGCCGATCGCTTTGCTGATGTGACGATTTTATTTGCCGATCTTGTTGGTTTTACCGATATTTCGGCGCGGATGCCGCCCACACAATTGGTTTTCTTATTAAATCAGATCTTCTCCCGATTTGATCAATTAACGGAAAAACATGGGTTAGAGAAGATTAAAACAATTGGCGATGCTTATATGATCGCCAGTGGTATTCCCACTCCTCGCAAAGACCATGCTGAAACCATGATCGAAATGGCATTAGATATGCAAATCGCCATTGCTCGCTTTAACCAATTTCAGGATGAAAATTTCTGTCTGCGGATTGGGATCAATAGTGGTCCTGTGATTGCTGGAGTAATTGGCACCAAGAAATTTATTTATGATTTGTGGGGAGATGCGGTTAATACCGCTAGCCGCATGGAGTCTCATGGTATTCCTGACAAGATTCAGGTTACAGAAATGACATACAAACTCTGTAAGGACAAGTTTTTATTTGAGCAGCGAGGGCAAATTCCGGTTAAAGGAAAGGGGGACATGATGACTTATATAGTTATCAGTCGTAAATAATTCAATATTTGTTCATGGTTCATGGTTCATGGTTCATGGTTAGCTCATCTGCTAACGTGGGTATACTGTACTGCATTTGATTAAGTTTTGTTGTATAATCATTAGTTTATCAAAAATATATTGATTTTTTTTGAGTAATCTAAAAAAAATTAACTCTATGTGTTTACACAAAAGTGTAACATTTGTCAATCCGCCAAAGTACACAAAATAATCCAAAAATTTGGCGGAAGCGAAATTATGGGGATTGAATAAAAATAAAAGTAATATTAATTAAGAGATGTAAATCCCTTTAGCAAAGACGGAGAGATTAGGCTCATGTTCATGTCAACCTTGCTCTATCTGAATCACTACATCAGAATTGAGATGCCAAATCCAGATGTTGATAACACCATCTACGTGTGTATTTGTCGAGCTTCCGGCACTTATGAGCCCGATGAGTGCGAACCGTATGTAACGGATTACCAACTCAGTGCAAAGTCCCCTGATCCAAATGATTGGATTAAGGAAGCCATGGATAGCGCGATCGCCACATTGGATAAACTCGGGGTGAAATACTACAACCCAAAGTTTTTGACAGCGCATCCTGCCTGTAGTCAAGAAGTCGCGTGAACCAACGCCGCCGACTGGATCTGGTATCGTTGAACTGAAAAAATTAGCACAAGTTATTCTAGTCCTGTGACAATTGTCACCATTGATAACCTTTTTTTGATTAATCTCCTCAGAAGCGCTTTCACGCGGCAAAGGGCGGGTTTTTCTGCCATTTAAGAGCATCTAAATCCGTCCCGACAGGGTTTTCATCCATAACCGACAAGGAAATTCTCGATAATGTATTACAATTACATACAAACAGTATTATGAGAGTGCAAAATGGTTATCAGCGCTCAACTTGATTATGGATGCATCTCCAACGCAGACGAAGCTGAACAACTTGGCGAACTACTGACGCAATGTTTTGGTAGTTCCCTAAACAATTGGCAAGTTTACCTGAATCGTATCGGTCAAGATAATTTCCGTCTCATTCGTCAAGGGGAAAAGATTGTTGGCGGTTTAGCCATTTATACCATGGGACAATGGTACGGGGGTCAGTCCATACCCATGGCAGGAATTGCCGCCGTTGGCATTGCCCCAGAGTATCGAGGTACAGGGGCAGCTTATAAACTGATGCAATGCACACTCCAAGAACTTCATCAGCAAGGCGTACCCATTTCCACTCTCTACGCCGCTACTCAAGTTCTCTACCGCAAAGTCGGCTATGAACAAGCAGGGATTCGGTGTCGTTGGCAGATACCAACCCAGACAATTCAAAAGCGCGATCGCACTTTACCGATGTTCAGGGTAAAACCCGTAAACTATGAGGTTTTTCAGGACTTATATTCTCAACAGGCGCAAACAACCAACGGTAATTTAAATCGAAATTCAGCGATTTGGCAAAATCTGGTTGAAGCACCAAATGATCAGTCCATTTATGCTTATCTTATCGGTGCCAAATCTCAACCGGAAGGCTATGTAATTTGTACCCAATCTTCAAACGCTGAGGGCTTATTGCTGAATATTAAAGATTGGGCATTCCTTACCCCAGCCGCCGCACGGCGTTTTTGGACATTCTGTGCGGATCATCGTTCTCAGGTGAGGCAAGTACGTTGGTATAGTTCGTTGATGGATAGTTTAACTTTACCCTTAGTGGAACAAACGGCTCAAATTCGCCAGCAAGAACGTTGGATGCTGCGGATTCTTAATGTTCCGAAAGCGTTGGAAAAACGAGGATATCCTTTAGAGATTGAAACTGAATTACATTTACAGGTTCAGGATGATTTATTTGCCGCTAATAACGGTAACTTTATCTTGAGTGTGTCTCAGGGACGCGGGAAAGTCACACCCGGAGGCACTGGTGAATTCCGTTTGCATGTAAGGGCGTTGGCTTCTCTGTTTACCAGTTTATTTACACCTGAGCAACTGCAACGGATGGGGTATTTGGATAGTACAGCGGCAGCGTTGTCAAGAGCTAATTCACTATTTTCTGGCTCATTACCTTGGATGCCGGATTTCTTTTAATCGGGATTGGGAATTGGGGTTGGCATTAGTTTTAAGTTGAATGTCACTGACTGGTATGCTGGTGGGTTGAGCGAAGTCGAAACCCACCCTACGATAGATAAATGGTTTTGGCGCTCCCCAAATGCTTATTTCAGTGCTATTTGTGTTAAGTTAAGCTACAGCCTAAGCTGTTCGGCATTTAAACCATAATGTCAAGAATTGCGAGATCCTTGTAGTGCGTTTAGCGAAGCCATGCCGCAGGCTTTAGCGAAGCCATGCCGCAGGCTTTGCATCTTGCTCGCTACTAATACCCAATTTAAATGCATTACAGCCTATACCTTCAATTTAGGAAAGGGCGGGTTTTGTTCTAAATGTTATCGGTGATATTCAAGTTGAGTGGCTAAACCCGCCCCTACAATTGGCAGACGCTTCAAAAGTACGTCTCTACATGACTTTTTACTTTTTTTATATTCATGTCACTCCATCAAACTTCGGGTCGCTGGCGCTTGGGATTAGCGCTATCTTTAATTACTGTATTTATGTGGGGGATTCTCCCTCTAGCGCTAACCATAACTCTTCAGGTTTTGGATGTTTATACAATCACCTGGTTTCGTTTTCTTATGGCTTTTGGATTGCTGGCGCTTTTTTTAGCCACAAGACAACAGTTTCCGTCATTACAGCAACTGCGGTCAGCGTCTCTGGGACTATTAGCGATCGCGACTCTTTTTTTAGGAGGTAATTACCTGCTATTTTTGCAAGGGTTAGGGCAAACGTCTCCTACAAATGCCCAAGTATTGATTCAGTTAGCCCCCATGTTTTTTGGTTTGGGCGCTTTGGTGGTTTTCAAAGAACATTATACTCTGCGTCAATGGATTGGTGTGGGTATTCTGGTGTTGGGATTTACTCTATTTTTCCATGATCGATTCCAAGTTGTAATCACCTCACGCTCTACCTATCTATTGGGTAATATGATTATCGTCTTAGCTGCTGTAACTTGGGCGATTTACGCTTTGGCACAAAAACAGCTTTTGCATAAATTACCGTCTACGACGATAATGCTGGTAATTTATGGCGGTTGTGCTTTATTATTCACGCCGCTAACGACACCGCAATCCCTTCTCAGTTTGAGTCCGTTACACCTGAGTTTACTCCTGTTTTGTGGATTAAATACCCTGATTGCGTATGGGGCGTTTGCAGAAGCTTTGGAACATTGGCAAGCCTCGCGAGTGAGTGCGGTATTGGCACTTACACCGTTGGTGACATTAAGTTCAGTTTGGATGGCTTCGCGCTTTATCCCCAGATGGGTTGCACCGGAACAGTGGACAGGTTTAGGGTTATTGGGGGCAATGTTAGTGGTGTCGGGTTCGATCGCGATCGCGTTAGGGCATCGATTACCTTGAAACACCTTTGGTTTTGCTGCAAGGGCGATCCGCTTGCATTCATTCACAACGGCATGTTCTTCAGAGAAGGGATTGAGAAGTTTTTTTAAGTTTCATGACAATAACTCCTCAGCTACAAATCAAGGTCATCAACGGCTTAATCCTAAGCCAGGACTGAATTTTCCCGGCAATTTCCAGAGGACGCGATCGCACTATCCTATGCTGAATATCACAATTATCCTGTGATGGAAACATCTAGATCATCACAGGCGTTATCGCGTAGGATGCAATAGTTCATCTCAAACCTATCGTGGTTTAAAGGAAGGGGCATTATGAACACCTCTTGGATTCGCACCGCAACCATTACCGTCATTGATGTGGCTTTGCTTTGCACTGCTCCTCTATTAATTCAACTCTTTTCCCACTTGCCATAACTGGATTACCCAAAAGTCTTGAATACAGATTCAACCCGTACCCAACAGATACAGCAACAGGTTAACCAGGCGATCGCGTCTCTCAAGTCTCAAGGAATCCACGATTGGGAGATTTTGGATACTTGGTCTAAACTACTCCATCAGCAGGGTAACTACGCGGCTGCTGACACATTGGCATCCGCCGCCTACGAATTAGGGGTTGCTGAATAAGTCTTGTAGTGGGGTAGGGAGCAGGGGAAGCCGGGGAAGCTGGGGGAGCAGGGGGAGCAATGATACATTTTCCCTGATAGCGGTGCAAGGGTATGAAAGGGTTTTACCTTATGTTCTTGAAGATGAGCCAATGTCCATGCTACTCAAAGCCTTGATAGATAAGGGTTTTGGAGTTGTGCAGCAAGCCCTAATTAGGTAAGCCGCGCTAATGACAACAAGAATCATTGTCATGAAAATTTGGCTTAGGGATTATTGCCTTATAAGGGCGGGTTTTGTTGTTCAGTTATCAGTGGGGAGCTGAATTTAGTCCCTAAACCCGCCCCTACCATTGACTTTTACCTATTCCCCAACTAATTCACTCGTTGTATATTGGTTCGCTTCGGGTCAAGAATTTTCTGCCCTAAACTGGGAAACTTAACCGCAATACTAACTTTCTTACCTGAACCAAAAACATGGGTCACTTCTCCGATACCAAAGGTGTCATGACGCAGTAAATCGCCTTTTTTCCACTCTTTCGATTTTGCCGTTGAACTAGAGGATTTTGATGACTTTTCTGTTGAGGCAGGAGGCGTTTGCTGTTTCACTTTCACCAAGGTACTACTAATTAAGTCTTCCGGTAACTCATCCAAAAACTGAGACCGAACCGCTGGTTCACGATACCCATAAAGGCGACGTTCACGGGCATGGGCAAGAAAGAGTTGTTCTTGGGCGCGAGTAATCCCCACATAACAGAGACGCCGTTCTTCTTCTAAAGCAACCGGGTCATCTATCGTCCGGTTATGGGGAAAAAGTCCTTGTTCTAAACCAACCAGAAACACAACCGGAAACTCTAATCCTTTAGCCGAGTGCAGCGTCATTAAGGACACCGCTTGTTGTCCATCTTCCAAATTATCTAAATCAGACGCCAGCGACGCATTTGCCAGAAACCCTTCTAGGCTGGTATCTTCATTTTCTTCTTGAAATTGAACGATAGCATTATAGAGTTCATGGATATTTGCCAATCGGTTTTCCGCTTCATCTGTGCCTTGATTTTTTAGGTCATCAGTATATCCTGATTCCTCCATGATAAACTTAATAATTTCTACCGCTTTTAAGTTTTCCGTATTCTCTTGACACTGCTTAATCAATTGGGCAAACCGATTAACCGCTTTAGCCGAACGTCCCGCAATTGTATTGACCGAGGTTTCATCCCGGATAATTTCCCAGAGGGGAGTTCCCAATTCTTGAGCCGCCAGCACTAAATTATCAATTGTGGCTTTACCAATACCCCGGCGTGGCGTATTGATAATTCGCAATAAACTGACGGTATCGCTGGGATTGGCAATCGTTCTTAGATACGCTAAGGCATCTTTAACCTCTTTGCGATCGTAGAACTTCAATCCTCCGATAATCACATAAGGCACTCGACCGCGCAGCGCATCTTCTAAGGGGCGAGATTGGGCATTCGTCCGATAAAGAATAGCAAAACTGCCCCAGCCTAGTTCTGGGTTTTGTTGATTCAGTTTCAGGATTTGTTGAACGACAAAATGAGCCTCTTCTAACTCATCGTCGGCGTGATGACAGTAAATGACTTCCCCTAAACCGCGTGTGGGTCTGAGAATTTTGTCAATCCGCTGGGTATTCTGTTCAATTAAATAGTTAGCGGCTTGGAGAATATTTTCGCGCGAGCGATAGTTTTCCTCTAATTTCACCATGGTGTGGGTCGTTTCATCGGGCAACCCATCACCAAAGTCTTGCTGAAATCCTAATAAGATAGTGAAATCTGCCATCCTAAAGGAATAAATTGAGTTATGGACTAGCATACGATTCGCTATATAAGTATGAGCCACATCGACTTCTAAGTCATACACGTCTCCCTCATACTCATCTTGCCAAACTTGCTCAATTTCCACCTCTGTTAAGGTATCATCCACCTCAACTAGCACTTTCATTCCGGGATGGAGATGAGATAAAGGCATAAAATAATAACTTGTGCCACTGATTAATGCTTTGCGTTGGATTTCCAGTTGACCTGCATCGGCAATAGAATGTGCCATACTTACCGCTTCTTTGTATGAAACTCTTGCGGTTTCAACCCGATACCCTCGGCTATTTTTCCCTGAACGAATGGAAAAGCCAGCCGCTTCTAAGTTGGTCGCAATATCACGACGATTAGAACACCATTGGATGCGGTGATAACTTGCCGATTTTTTATTGTCTAACCGAGGTGTACCAAACATAACCAGATTTAATGTCTGTCGGCGCAAACCATTTTGAGGACGGTAGTGAGGAAAATCTGGATGCAGCCAGAGATCTTGCATTAATCGGTGAGCATTGGTGATGGTATCAATTTCTTGGTATAGGCGAAAAATCCACTCATCATTCAGACGCATACGCCGACCATTACTATGAAAGACTAGCGTTGGCAACCCATATTTAGCTGCATAATAGGCTTCATAGTAAGCTGCTTCTTCATAAGACGTCGTGGTTTTCAGTACCCAAAGTTTATCCCCATTTTCTTGGGCGATACGAACTTTAAAGCCGAGTTCATCGCATCGATAATCGTTGTGACGTAGACTTTTAGTGATGCCGATGCGATATCCGCGATCTGCTCGGTACATCAGATACACATAATAATGCCCTTCAATGGGTGTCATTCTGGCAAGAACAATATGATGAGGCGTTCCGCGTAATACCTGTTCACCCGCCCGAATCGACCAGAGAGACCCACAAAAGTATCCTTTTTTGATATGAGTGATTTGATGGGGGTAAAGTTGTTTTTGACCAGTCGGCGATAGAACCTGATCTCCCACTTTCAATGTTTCAATGGGTTTCTCTCCGGCGGGAGTTAAAACCTTAGTTCCGGGAGGAAAACACTGATCGGCATCGCCGACAACAAATACGGAGCGATCGCGCCAATCCCATTGCGTTTTTTCAGTTTCGCCGTTTGTGGTTAATAGGTGTATCAGTTCGTACTGAATCCGGTTTGTATCTTGATATTCATCCACTAAAATATGGCGAAATTGATTGTGCCAATATCCCAGAACTGATTCGTTTTGTTGGAAGAGTTTTACGGGGACTAAAATTAGATCATCGAAGTCCAGGGCATTGTTGGCGGCTAACTGGTCTTGATAATGGTGATAAACTTCAGCATAGAGTCGCCCTTTATAACCAGATTGCTCTTTTTCAAAGGCTTGGGGTGATAAACCTAAGTTTTTGGCATTGCTAATCGCGTAGCGAATGGTACGAGGATTAAATTTTTTATCGTCTAGATTTAATTGTTTGGTGACGATGGTTTTTACCAGCGTTTGGGCGTCGGATTCGTCAAAGATGGAAAAATTACGCTTCCATTGGCGTCCTTTTTCATCGGTATATTTATTGATGTCATAGCGAAGAATCCGAGCAAATAGACTGTGAAATGTACCAATCCACAGGGGTTTGATGTATTTTTTATAGACCCGCGATCGCAACTGGGTTTGTTCAAGTTCTGGGAGTAACTCCAAACGCTGACCCCGCGTTTGGACAGCCAGTTGCTGGGCGAATAGGGTTTCAATCCGGGATTTCATCTCCCGTGCGGCTTTATTAGTGAACGTAACCGCTAAAATGTTTTCCGGAGCGACTTTATGGGTGAGAATCAGATTGGCAATGCGATAGGTTAACGCCCTCGTCTTACCCGAACCCGCCCCCGCCACAACCAGCAAGGGACCGCAGAAATGTTCGACGGCGCGACGTTGAGAGGGATTGAGGTGCGTCAGGAAGTCAGTCGATTGAGTCATGGCTAGCTGAGGCAAGCGGGTAAGGGTTTGGCTATTCTAGTACAGCGTATCGTATCTTGAGGCAATACTGTATCGGGCAGACGCCACCCAACAATTATGATACTCTTGGTAATTCCTGTAGTTCTGTATGACCAGCAATACCCCAGCGACAGACACAACCCCTAGTCTCATTTCACCGGCGGTTACTCCTAAACCAGTCCAAGATACGCCTCCTGTAAAACTAGGAATTATGGTATCGGGGAGTGGTACAAACTTTGAAGCCATCGCCCAAGCGATCGCAGATGGGCAACTCCATGCCCAAATTCAAGTCATGATCTACAATAATCCTGGGATCAAAGCTCTCGCCAGAGCGGAAAAATTCGGTATTCCCACCGTTCTCCATAATCACCGGGATTACAAAAAACGGGAAGCCCTCGATGCTCAAATTGTCCAGACATTGAGACAGTATCAGGTTGAACTCGTGGTTATGGCGGGTTGGATGAGAATTGTCACGCCAGTCTTGATTGATGCATTTCGCGATCGCATCCTCAACCTTCATCCCAGTCTCTTACCCAGTTTCAAAGGGATTCACGCCGAAGAAGAAGCGTTAGCCGCCGGGGTGAAAATTACCGGCTGTACAGTACACTTAGTTAGTCCAGAAGTCGATAGTGGACCCATTTTAATCCAAGCCGCCGTTCCCGTGCTTCCTGACGACACGCCAGAGACGCTACACGCCCGGATTCAAGTTCAAGAACATCGCATTTTACCCCAAGCGATCGCCCAGCTTGTAGTTGCGCTTGGGCGCTAAAAATCCTAGCATCGCCGACTATAAACCTTTATCGGAGCGGGTTTATTGCCATCGTATTGGCAAAACCCGATTATCGGGAAACCCGCCCCTACCAGCTAACTGGAGTTTAGACTAAGAGGAAGGGGAAAACGATTACCTCTTAAAACAACGATTCTAAATCCCGATACCCACTCACCACCCGCACAATTTCCACGCCATCCTCAATCACCCGATAAAGAATGATATAACCTAAGAGAGGAACACCTCGTAACGACGGTTCAATGTCAGCATAAGAACGCCCTATATTGGGAAACTTCACCAAGTTCTTACATTTCTGCTCAAACCCATTTACAAACCGTTCACCAGCCGCTAGACTCCGACTCAAAAAATAATCAGAAATCTCATCTAAATCCTGACTCGCTTCTGGAGAAATAATGTAACGGCTCATTCTTGATTTTCACCCGCTTTGTGAAGCTTCTCCCGCAACCTAGCAATCACCACCTCCCCATCAATTCCTTCTCCTCTATCAAGCTGTGCAATACCAACCGCTACTTTCCCCCGCGTTTCTTTCAGCCATTTTTGATACTGATTATCACGTTCTTCAAGTAATCGCAACGCCTCAACAATCACCTCATAAGCGCTTCCATACTTGCCACTTTTGAGCCTTTCTTGAATCAACTGCTCCTCTTCTGGTTTAAATGTAATATTCATCCTCTCAAACCCCCTAAAACCATTAACTTTATTGTACTAACTGCTCAAAGATTCAAAATTTGTGCTACATTCTCAGCAATTCTCTCCTCCAACTCCCGCGTTCTCTTATCAAAGCTAATCGAAAAATTAAAATGGCTTCAAAAAGTCGGGGATCTATCCAAGGATCTACGCTTCAACCTCTCGATGTCCTAATTTCCAGAAAAAACTAGACAGCCAATTAGTCGCCACATGAGCCACAATCGGAACCAGCAAATTCCCTGTACCGACAGCACTAAACCCCAGTAACAATCCCACAATCGTTGCCCAAACCACATAGGGCCACTGTTGGGAACCACTCAAATGTAAAACGCCAAATACCAAGCTAGAAATAATCACACCCACGGCATTCAAACCAATGGCGGGTAACATCACTCCCCGAAACAGCAACTCTTCACTCATACCCGGAAGTAACCCCAACCAAATCAGATCCGGTAATACCAACGGCTTTAAAACCAAGTTGAGGTAAACGTCAGCACTTTTACGGTAGGCTGACCAGAGGCGATAGACTACACTACTCATCGCGGTAATTCCCACGCCTATACCTAATCCAATAAGTAATCCTTCTACCGTAAAGTCTAGGGATAACAGTGTCACCGACCCAAATTTCAGCCAGAGTTTAGCCACGACGAGTAAAACGATCGCCGTTATCCCCATGGCAACTAACACTTGGGTGCGGGTGAGGGGTTCAAAGTCAGGATTATCAGGAAGCTGTTTAGTCACTAATATATAGATAAGCTACGCATAGACGACAGGGAGGGACTCAGAGCATCGGCACTAATTCCAGCCCGATGAGTCACTAACATACCCAGTGCCTCTAAATACGAGTGTACTCGCACCGCTTTGATTGCCAAAGGTTCTGGAGGCACTTGCATTGAGGTTTGGTTATCCTCAACGGCAATAATTTGAGTCCGTAACTGACTTAAGCTTAGCAAGGCACTACCGCCACAGGCACTAGCGGGAATCACCACCGCATCCACATCCTCTGCCCAAATCTCTCCCGGTTGACGCCGCTTCACCTGAAATTGCGGGGCGCGACTTAACCCCACCAGCACACAGGGTAGAAACGTATAGCCTAATTCCTCGGCGGCTGATCGCGGCGACAAGGTGGGTTCTAGGGGAAGAGGCATTAAGGCTGGGGCGTGGGCGCAAGGGATTTGGAAGGTTTGCACGATTAGGTGAGAGATCACGGCTTCTGCACCTGCCAGAGGATCGACCCCTTGTCCCTGTCGGTATGCTTCTAGGGCTTCGCTGCCCAGATCATCAGGAAAACGAGCCACTACTGCGATCGCCTCTGCCTTTGCCTGTTGAATCAGCACTTCAGCCGATCGCAATAAACTATCGGGATTGCCTATTGTACCCCAACTCGCCCCCGATGGCGCTGTCCGCAGTTCCACATTCAGGGGCGCGTCGGTGATTACGTAATCGGTCAGATTTAGTCCTAACGTAGCTCTGGTGGCATCAGCCGCTTGCAGGTGGCGCAAACGCAGATCCGGTTCAATCCCCTGGTCAAGAATTAATCCCACCCGATTTTGATGCACAGGTTGTAATCCCCAGCATCCAGCGGCAAATTTGTCAAGCCCATAGCCTTCGACATAGAGGGCGTTGGGTAAATTCCAGTAAAGTTGAGCGCCATTGAGGACATTGGGGTGAGTGATAAGGCGATCGCAGACTTGGGCGATCGCTCTGGCGACAGGTAAAGCGTCTCCCGCATAGCCACCAATGGATGCGCCAATTCCTGTGGGAACGATTAAAACAACGGTGTAAGGACGCACAATAATTAAGGGGTGGACGGTTGAGAATTAGTCTGGGTAGTCTTGGTGACAATCGCTTCAACCTGAGCTTTTTGTTCCTGAGTATCCACAGATGTAACCGCCCAACGCAGGGGTTCTCCCTGTTTTTGCAGTTCTGTCTCAATCGCTTGATGGAGTTGTTTCGGTGACTCCTGGAGGTCAATTTCGGCAGTAATGAAGTGAGTTGTCATTTTCTGAGTGGGGTAAATTACAATAAATGATCAATTGTCAAGGGGTACAAATGCTGGGTGCATGTCAACACAAGTAGGTTGCGCCCCAACACCATGCTGACTCAAGACGGTTGACCGAATTGGCGATCGTAAACCTCGTCTTCCTTACCCGATTCAACTTTCAGATTAGATCGCGGTAAGGCGATACAAAGCAAGACATACCCTTCCTCTTGCAATTCGGGTCCAAGTCCCATCCCTTCGCTTTGATCAACAGAACCCTCAATGATTTTAGCGGCACAGGTTGTACAAACGCCAGCATTACAGGCATTGGGTAAATCTATCCCTTGTTCCTCCGCAGCCCGAAGAATTTGTTTATCCTCTGGGACTTCTATCGTGTAGGTTGTTCCTTCGTGATTGATTTCGACGGTGTAAGTCTTAGGCATTGTACCTCTTAGCGGCTTTCCAGGTTGACTTTCCCGGTTGGGGAAAAAATATTGACCGGGATTATTTTAACCTTTGGTGCGGGATTCCAGGCTATCCTAAAGTTTATTACGAGACACTCTAGATTTTCATGGTTGATCCGATCGCATCCTCTCGTACCCACCCGGCTGACCCCTCCCTCCCGCAGTCTTGGAATTATGAGGCGACAGTGACTCAGGTAGAGACGATTATTGAGCAAATCGAACGGGGGGAACTGGAATTAGCTGAGGTATTTGACCAATTTGCCTCGGCTGTCGAGTATTTGCGTCAATGTGAAGCATTTCTGCAACAGCGACAACAGCAAATGGATTTGTTGATTGAGACATTAACAGATGAGTCAGATTCTCCGACTTGATCTCTAAATTTTTCCCCATCTGTTCGATAACAAATTACCTTGTTCAATCTGGATTTGATTGTTCTTCCTCTGTAGCAATAATTAATTCTGAATTGAACTTCTTTAATTCCACTTGTGTTATCTCTATAATTTAATTACACTTTTGATTGTAATTAGGGTCTGCTGAATAAGTCGAAGAAACACAACTGATGGATTAAGTAGTTATATAATACGACAGCGAACTTAAGTTATTGTTGTTAACGATTCGCTTAATTATAAGGTTTAATAATGAATTGACGCCGAAAAAGACTTGATTGTGGAATATATATAAAAAAGACAAAAAACCTGCCTGAGCAGGGCAGACAGATTCATGACGAGGAAAGTAATGGCAATAGCTGTTTCGGACGTATGAGGTAGTTTAGCCATGACGCGACTTAGGCTATATCTACGTTTTGATATGCCAAATTTTCCTTCAATATTATTGCGAATTCTCTCGTCTTCTTGAGCTTGTTTCTTTAATTCTTGACTGACATTGGCTTTCGGTCTTCCTAAGGGAGGGCCACTGATTCTAATTCCTTTTTCTTTACAGAAGGATCGATTGGCTCGACTGCGATAGATTTTATCTACATGAACGGATTCTGGATAGAATCCTGTGTAGTTATAATAAGCTTCTATTTGAGCTTTTAAATCGACAGATTCATTAAAGTTATCCCAACTGATACGGTCTAAAAATACGTATCCATCTCTTACACTTGCCGATATTTTAGCTCCAAATTCTACGGCAACTCCCGCTTTGCCTCTAACTATTGGACGGATATGGGCTTGACTCACATTTACTATTCTATGCTCAATTCTATGAACTTTATTATTGTACATCCATTCTTGCTGACGATAGATTTCGCTAACTACCAACAGGCTCTTATATTCAGTACGACTCAATGCCCCAAGACTAGACCCTGCCTTAACTAGCGCGTCTATACTCCCCAAGTTTCTCTTTATGTATGCAGTTGTTTTTTATTGCTTTTCTATTTCTTTCTGTTTGTCTCTTTTTCTTTGCTACTTTTAGTAATTCTTTCTGGCTCTATTTCTATAAGTTTTTGGTTTTTTATTTAGTTGATCCTTCAGGGGTTCATATAGACTGTCTATTATTTTTTCGGTTTTGACCCTAGCTTTATTTAATATCCCCAAATCATTGGGATAACTTATATCTCCTGGCACACAGCTTGCATCAACTATTAGTTGTCCTTTATTGGCTGACTCTCTTCTTTCTTGACTTTGGATTTCGGCACTTTTTTTTTAGCTTCTTCATCCGTCTCTGATTGACTTTTCTTCACCATTTTCTCATTTATTCGGTTGACTAGATTCACATTTATCCTTTCCCGGAATCTGGCCAATAGTGATGAGTCATAAGGAGCTTCGCTGCTGTAATGCCTTTGACCTATAAAGTATTGTAAGTAAGGGTTTTCTTTGATTTGTTCGACTGTCTCTCTATCACTTATTCCTAGTTTTTCTTTGATTATTAATGAACCCAGTGCTACCCTAAATGGTAGCGCTGGCGCTCCCATTTCCGCAGAAAAATTTTGGGCATATTCTTCTTCAAATTCCTCCCAAGGTACTAAAGAAGCCATGATTACCCAGCGGTTATCCTGTGATAACTTTCCTTCAAATGGTAGTTCAAAATCTTCGGCTTCCCTGGGGGCGTTCTCAACTTTTCGGTACATCTACCTGATCATGATGCAAGGATTTTGAGCAATTTTACCAGATTCATGAGCACCAAGTCAACTGTAAATACGGATCAAAGCATTGATGGTTAAGGGTTTCGGTCTTGTGCAGCAAGCCCTAATTAATTATTAACGTTTATTTTTGAATAGTCGCTGTAAAAGAATATCTACTCAACCCCAAGGGAGAGAAGGGCTTGATGCATCAGGATGTTGTTCTGGAACTTGAATTCCAGGAACCCAAATTCGTAATCTGTCCCATATATGACGCAGTGTCATATACACTTCTGTAATATCAGTAATCTCAGTTTGAGCATCAATTTGATCTACCTGAGCTTCTGCTTGCTCACACATCTGCTTAAGCTGCTCAATAACCCTCTGCCTATCTTGTGAAGATCTTGCTCCCTGAAAATTATCTCGAATGAAGATAAAAATTTCAGTAAAAATTGGAATCACGGACGATGAATCAATAGCACATGAAATTGTGTCCGAATATCCCCACCAAATAGCTCCTATGTCTGCCCCTGATCTACCGAGTTCATTTGCCGTATGACAAGCAAAAGCATAAACGGTACGTTGACTTAGCAGTTGTACATCACCACAGGACAAAGCCACATCACCATTGTGACCTTTCAATGCATTACGAACACCATGACACATGGCAAAGACAGGCAAAACATCAGCTTTAGACAATACGGCGATAAGTTCTTTACGTGTTGCTTTCTTTTCAAAAAGTGTGACACAATCCTCTGTTATAATTAGCTTGGCAATAGCGATATTTGCTTGAGTCGATGCGTCATAAGCGGGGACAAATACGATCATTCAGATTCTCTCCGATTCGCTTTTCGCTTCATAAAATCTCGTGCTACTCTAAGTACATCCGATGCATATTGCTGCCCAATTTCTGTACCTTCTTCAATTTGCTTTCGGAGTTCTTCTGCTGTAAACATCTCTCCTGTTGCCGTTTTCCAAATGACCGTAGTTGCCGGAATGATTTCACGAATAAGCCCAGCAAAAACATCCCGACTAATATTACGGGAAACACTTTCAAAATGAGGTGTTGGTTGTGCAGCTAATAAGCGATCAAGACCTTGTAAAAAGTTCCGCAGTGAAGGTGATCTTGCCTCCGCTCTATCAATATTGATATTTTTCACAAATTGCCAAGAACTAATAGTCTTGCCAAAAGCTAGTTCTGCATGACTTTTTGGACTTTTAATGTCTTCGGGTAACGGCAGTGCAGGTGAGACTTCAATTCCCCATTGAGTTTTGGCGTTTTCTATAGCTGTAATCTCATCGGCGAACAGCCAAGCCTCAACTTCTGGAACAGCACAAAAGACTCGTACAGAAGGATATCCTAACCGTCTGTGAGCCTTGTCTAAAGCCTCTGGAACGCTTGCTGCATCACAGTTAACTAAAACAGCACAACTTCTTGTAATACCAGGAGGTAATCCTTGCAAGAAATTTTTGAGGTTACTTTTAGCAACTGCATTTATTTTAATCTTATCTAGAGGATAATTAGCCGCTTCTAGAATCCAAGATATAATCTGAATGTGATTTTGATTTTCAACAATAAGTTGAATTGATCCATCTTGCATAATATCATAATACCTTAAATTAAAAACTTAAATTATAACTAAATCATAGGTTTAGTTATTTTTGTCATAAGTTAAGCATAGCAAGATTGGTATATCCTGATCAATAAGCGTGACGAATTAGACTTATCTGCTAATTAGCTGACAATACTATATCTAGGGGTTTATGTCCTCAATTAGCGATCCCACCTACTACATATAGGAATTCTCTCTATTTGATGAACAGGTCTAGTAATAATTTGAGCAATCGCTACTCACGCCAACAAATCATCAATCGCCACACCAAACCCATCTAACACCTGCTGTGTCCTGACAATATCACCCTGATTAAATAAAACTTGTTGCTGTTGTGTAATCACCAAAACCCACTGACTCTCAGGAAACACTAACCAAAGTTCCTGACACCCCGATCGCAGATACTCTTTGACCTTACTAAAAACTTCTTCCGCCCCATCTGTTGGTGAAATAATCTCAGCAATTAAGGGGAAACTCTGGGATAAAACCGTAAACTCGCCAAATTGTTCCACCAGTTCCGGAGTGAGGTAAGATACATCAGGACGACGCCCTCGTTCTCCTGTCCAACATGGCGTTTCCGTGTAAACATCTCCGCCTAGACTCTGCTCCTCTTTATAATTTCCCCAATATCGAGCTAATCGTGCTTGAATTCGACCATGTTTGGCTGTCATCCCTTGCTTTTCCACCAATTGCCCATCTACCCATTCTGTATGGTCAGGGGGATTTAGCAAATAGTCTTGGACAGAGAAAACTGGAGACTCAACCTGAGAGTCCTGGGAATTCGCGATCGCGTATGCCATAATCATCCATTATCCTTTGCCACAATTATCCCCATTATCCATATTTTGGGGAGTAATCAGTCACCCCCAACAAAGGACAAATGACAAAGGACAAAGGACAATTAAGCCAACATTTCCTGCGCCCGCTTAATATTTTTACGAACCGATTCGGCTGACGTATGCAGGGCGGCGAGTTCGGTATCCGTGAGGTTAATTTCCACAACTTTTTCCACACCTCGACATCCTAACCGCGTTGGGACACCAATGAAAATATCCTTTAAACCATACTCCCCATCTAGGTAGGATGAAACAGGTAAAAGTCGCGACTGATTATGTAAAATTGCTTCCACCATCGCGCAAGTCGAGGATGCAGGTGCTGAATACGCGCCCCCAGTTTTCATCAGATTCACAATTTCTGCGCCACCATGACGAGTCCGATCAACTAAACGATCAATTGTCTCTTCATCCATCAGTTCAGTAATCGGAATCCCTCGCACTGTGGAGTAACGGGGTAAGGGTACCATTAAATCGCCATGACCCCCTAAGACTAACCCACTGACATCCGCAATCGATACCCCTAATTCCATCGCAATAAAGGTTTGGAAACGGGCAGAATCTAACATTCCTGCCATTCCCATCACCCGTGACACGGGTAATCCTATTGTTTGCCAGACCAAGTAGGTCATCACATCTAGGGGATTTGTGACAATAATATACAAGGCATCGGGCGATCGCGCGATCGCTTTTTCCGCTACCTCCACCGCAATCTTGGCATTAATTTTGAGCAAATCATCTCGATTCATCCCCGGTTTACGGGGTAAACCCGCCGTGATGATCACCACATCCGACCCGGTGGTATCCATATAATCATTGGTACCAATAATCTCGCGGTTGTGACAATCCATCCCCTGTGCCTGCATTAAATCTAGGGCAATGCCTTGGGGAATACCGGGAACAATGTCTAAAAGTACCACATTTGCCAAATTGCGTTGGGCAATCCGGTGCGCCAACGTGCTACCGACGTGACCCGCACCAATGACGGTGACGCGGTGATCATTGCAGGCGATAGGTAAATTAGAAGAAGATGCCATGGCTATAGAGCGATTTTGCGATCGCGACTAGACTACAGGCGTGGCACAGCTAACATGGCGCAATTTTACAGCTTTTTTTGGGCGCAAGCCTGGATTTTTGACCAGGCTAATGGATCAAATTAGGCGTGTCACGCTACTACTTTAGCTAGTGACTTCGAGTTGGTCGAGACGAAACCAAATATTCGGGGTGGGTACATAAAACTTGACAAAGGCATAGTCACCCCGGATATCGACCACTTCCCCATCACTTTCAAACAGGTAAGGAGGAAAGCGAGTATCACTGGCTTTAGCTTCCACACTATTATCCAACGTTTCGCGATTTACGCGCACTAATGCGCCTTTTTTGAGTTTGCCTGCCATTACTTATCCCTACAATCAAGATCAATAAACGCTTTCAAGCCATTATCCCTCATAATTCACATAGAGCATATAATGATACAGACACCAACCCAATCCAAAACTCTATTCCTTGAACTTCCGCCTGAACTCACCCTCTACGTCACCCAAGAACAGTTTGAGGCATTAGCCGCCACGAACCGCGACTTAAGACTAGAACGCACAGCAGAAGGAAAGTTAATTGTGAATCCTCCCACAGGAGGCGAATCAGGCAAGCGTAATCTCAATATCAGCACTCAACTAGGTAACTGGTTTGAGGCACACGAAGAATTAGGGGAAGCCTTTGACTCGTCCACGGGCTTCAAACTTCCCAACGGCGCAAATCGCTCTCCAGATGCCTCTTGGATACGTCGAGAACGTTGGGAATCCCTCACTCCTCAACAGCGAAAAGAATTTGTTCCGCTTTGTCCAGATTTCGTAATTGAATTACGTTCTGAATCAGATAGCCTCCCTAAACTGCAAGCGAAGATGCAGGAATACATCGATAACGGAACTAGATTGGGATGGTTAATTGATCCGAAAAATCGGCGAGTAGAGATTTATCGCCCTGGGAGGGAGGTAGAGGTGTTGGAAAATCCTAGCCACTTATCCGGCGAAGATGTTTTACCTGGGTTTGTCCTAAATTTAAGACGAATATGGACTTGAATAACTCAACAGAAGGTTGTGCTATAGCTGACAGCGCGGACAAAAATGAGACGAACGCCCGGACAACTTAATCCGCTCAATCGAGGTCTCACAGACGCGACAAGGCTGTCCTGTGCGACCATAGACCCAAGCGACTCCACTGTAGTTACCATTGACGCCCTGGACATTGAGGAAGCTGCTGAAGGTTGTGCCACCCGCCTCAATCCCCGCTTTTAACACTTGAATAATCCCTTGGTGCAGACGTTCAACTTGGTCTACACTTAATCGGGCGCAAACGGTTTGAGGATGAATCCCACTCACGAATAAGGCTTCATCGGCGTAGATATTCCCCACACCTGCAACCAGGGATTGGTCAAGGATGGCGGTTTTAATGGAACGCTGAGATTTTTTCAGCTTCTGCGTCAGATACTCTGGGGAGAAGGCATCTGAGAAGGGTTCAGGTCCTAAATTTTGCAATCCCGTGATAATGCTGTCACATTCTTCCCCAGGTGGAACCCACCACATCCGACCAAAGGTGCGTTGATCCACAAAGCGCAATTCCTGTCCTTGAGGAAAAAACAACCGCACTCGCGTATGCTTCTGTAACGGTTCCGTTTGCTGAATCCATAAGAGTTGCCCACTCATCCGCAGATGCACCCCTAACCACCCAGCATCCCCCTCTTCAGAGCGGTTAAGTTGGGCAAGCAGATATTTACCCCGTCGGTGCCAATCGGTAATTCTCGTTTGCTTCAAACCCTGCCAAAACGCCGCCACAGAAACAGGGTAGGCGATGGTGCGCGGCAGCAACACATCCCCACCCTGAATAGCCTGGGTACAAGTAATTTGCTTGAGACCCAGACGAATTGTTTCCACTTCCGGCAATTCAGGCACGGCTTCGGGTGATTCCGTTCCGTTACTTCTTCTTCTTCTTCCCTGGTGCCACGACTACCAGTTCGCTTTCCGCAAAGTTATTGGTATTGATGCCGGAATAGTTGACTTTATCGAAACGGACGATGACAGGATAGATAATGCCGCTCTTGTCTACGGTTGCCACAGTTCCGACATCGTTATACCAATAGGATTCTTTGCGCTTAATCCGAACTTTTGCGCCGCGTGTTACTTCTGCCATATCAATTTTTCCCTTACGAATCTAGTTTTACAGCGTACTACTGGATGAGGGGTGTCTGCTTACTCTTTATTTTAAGTTTTATTACAAAGATGGGTTGAGAAACCCCTTGTTTCCAGATATAGAGGGGGATAGGGCAGATGATGGGGAAGCGGGGGAAGCTGGGGAAGCGGGGGAAGCGGGGGAAGTTTATATGACCTGCTTCTGTTTCCCCACACCCCATACCCTACACCCCATACCCTACACCCCACACCCTTTTGAGCCTAATCCCGCCATCGCACCTGTACGAAATAAGCAGGTCGTCCCCAGATATCGGAGGTATCGCTAATATCCTCAACAGCCAGATTAAAAGGAATCGCCGTGGTGAGGTAGCGTTGAGCCAAGATACCAATGTCAGGGGTAAGTTGGGTGGCTGTAGCGGTGGCTAGACCTAAACCAATCAGTTGTTCAATCGGACCACGGGGTAGGAGGAGATGAGCGCCTAGGGCTAATCCAGCCGTTAACATCATGCCAACGGAGAGATTTGTACCGCAACGAGGATGTACCGCTAAATTCCATTCCCCTTGGGTGAGACGGTTTAACGCCAGAGGAACCGCACGTCTCAAGTCCGATACATTCACCTCACCATAGAGGTAAAATCCTTGTTCAGTAGATAAACCACCTAAAGTATCATTATCCATCTCATGCACGGTGGTAGCTGTACCCGCACGACTGCGACTAGGGCGTGACGTATAGTTGGCATTGGCTAAATCAGCCAAAACCCAAACCGTTGCATGTTCAAGAGCGTGAACCTGACGCAACATTAACAGTTCTTTTAACCCTGGTACAAAAGGCAGTTGCTTGAGTAAGTCTGTATCTTGACTGGGATAGGGTGTAGGAACGTTAAAATCCCACGTCTGAGCAGAAGTCGTATAAGTCATGGCAGGATGTACTCTCAAACTCGCCGATATTCTTTTCACTGTAGCGTTGGTTATTGGAGAAGTCAGGAAAAATAGACCATTGCTCCCAGACGTGCCATGGCACGTCTCTACATTGTTTCCCCAGCTCCCTCTGCTCCCATAACGACGCGATACAATACCAGGTAAGCATCTAGACACAGTACATCTTAGTTCGTGCCTGTAACAAAGATTGGTGTCAATACTGCTTGGATAAGACTGATCCCCCCTAGTCCCCGGAGAATAAAAAGCATAAGCAACATTTGGCTTCCCTGTGTCAAAAAGCGAAGCCTCCTCTGGCTTCCCTGTCAAACAAAAACGAACCCTTCTTTAGCTTTCACCTTTTGAAGAGAAAGGCAAGGGGGATTTATAAGGGAAGAGGGAGATCTGAATTTGACAGATGTGCCATGGCATGTCTCTAGCTAACGTTTGACGTTTGACTTACCTCATGAGTAATTTTCCAGACTTATCCAGCCACGGTTTCAGGGTTGTTCGAGAATTAGGTCATAATCGCGCAGGTGGGAGAGTCACCTACCTAGCGGTGCCAATTCCGCCCTTGACGTCAGAGGGAACGCTGAAAGAACCTGTTGTGATTAAACAGTTTCAGTTTGCCCAAAGTGAGGCACATTGGTCAGATTATGACGCCATCGAACGGGAAATTCAAGTGTTACGTGGATTGAATCATTCAGGAATTCCCCGTTATTTGGATTCATTTCAAACTGAAACGGGGTTTTGTTTAGTCCAGGATTATAAAAAAGCCGCGTCTTTAGCTGTGCGACGTAGTTTTGATCCCGCTGAGATTAAGCAAATTGCTGTTTCATTACTCAACATTCTCATTTATTTACAAAATCGCATTCCGCCAATTAGTCATCGGGATATTAAACCGGAAAATATCCTAGTTGATGATGCCTTGAATGTATTCTTGGTTGATTTTGGCTTGGCGCATATCGGCGGGAGTGAAATTGCCATGAGTAGTGTGGCGAAGGGGACAATTGGGTTCATCGCTCCGGAATTGCTGTTTAATCAACAGGTGAGTGAAGCTTCGGATCTCTATGGTTTAGGCGCAACGCTGATTTGTTTACTCACGGGGATTGCTTCAACCGATATTAGTCAGTTAATTGATGAAGACTATCGGATTAATTTTAAACATCGGGTTCCTCGGTTAAGTTTGCGGTGGATTGAGTGGCTGCAAAGGATGGTTGAACTGAAACCGAAAGACCGTTTTCTGGATGCGGAAACTGCTTTAGAGGCGCTGAACCCGATTTATGTGATTCGGGTGCCGGAGGTAAATCTCAATGTCCCGTGTTTGGAAGTTACGGCGAAGAAATTAGGGGAAAAGATAACCAAAAAGGTCATTTTGACGAACTCCGTTCCCGATACGATATTAGAAAGTCGTTGGCAAATCGCTCCCCATTTGAGTGATCCGCCTCACACGCCTGATTTTCATGAATGGATTTACTTTGAGCAAACTCATTTTGTCAGCAATCAAGTGCTGTGCAAAATTACCGTGGATACGCGCAAGCTGATGGCGAATAAGCTGTATGAGCGGGAGATATTAATTCATAGCAATTCCCATCCGGAAACCCAAAGCTTAATGCTAAACGTGAAGACAGCCCCCGTACCGATTCCAGCGAAGAAATTGCCCTATTTTTCAGTTGGATTATTAATTTTCTTTGCCGCTGCTGCAACCTGGGTTGAAGCCATGGCATGGGATGGTATTGTACGTCATAGTGGCACAGTCGGTGTTGCGATCGCGGTGTTCATTTCGGTGTTAGTGGCGGGTTTGGGACTTGTGGCGGCGATTACGTCGGGGTGGATTAGTCAGGGGATGGCGAAGGTGCGATCGCGTTTTGGGGTTAAGGTGAAAGCGTTAGATACCGTGGCGGCTGTTTTTTTCGCAGGTGTCGCAGCAATAGTTGTGGCTCGATTTGGCGCTCAATTTCGGGCGACGGATATGGCAATTGCGGCATTTGCGGCGGTGGATGCGGTGGTATTTATGGCGGCGTTTGAAGGGGAAGGTGTGGCTCAAAGTTGTGTGCAACGGGGGTTTAGTCAAGGATTGGCGTTTGGGGTTTCTGTCTTATCCGCCGCCTTGGGAATTAGTTTAGGAATGGCTTTAAAGTTAGGGGTAGTTAATGGGATGGTTTTGGGGGCAATTTTAGGCACAAGTTTTCCTTTAGCTACGTTAATTTTATATCCCCCATTGGATCGGGCGAAACGGATTGCCCGTTATCGCAAAGTTGAGCGGAATTTAATTAAACCGTAATCAGAAGGCTGATGAATCAGGGCGGGTTTTGTTGAGCAGTTATCGGTGAGATAGGGCGGGTTTTGTTGATCATTTATTGGTGACAAGTAGTTTTAGTCGCTAAACCCGCCCCTACAATACAATTGTTCCTAAATCCGCCTTTACCATTGCCGTGGTACCTCTTGACAGATTCCTATTGAAATACCAATGAAATTCGATCAACTGGATGCCAAAATGCGGGTTTATGAAACCGCTCATGATCACTGCGTTTTGCCGGGATTATATATGATAGCACGGTTAGATGGGCGCGGGTTTACTCGATTAACGCGAGACGTGCATCCATTTTCAGCCCCCTTTGATCAACGGTTTCGAGATGCGATGATTCTCACCGTAGAACATCTGATGAATTGTGGGTTAAAGGTTATCTATGGATATACTCAAAGTGATGAGATATCACTGCTTGTTGATGGTGCTGAATCTGCCTTTAATCGCAAATTACGCAAGCTGAACTCCGTATTAGCTGGAGAAGCCAGTGCGAAATTTTCATTGATATTGGGGACAGTGGCGTGTTTTGATTGTCGCATTTCTCAATTACCGACCATTGAAATAGTGGTTGATTATTTTCGTTGGCGACAAGAAGATGCCCACAGAAATGCCTTAAACTCTCATAGTTATTGGTGTTTAAGGAATGATGGCAAAACTGCCCGACAAGCCACATCCCAGTTAGAACGGTTATCGGTGGCGGATAAGAATGAATTATTATTCCAACATGGGATTAATTTTAATCATCTACCCAACTGGCATAAACGAGGGGTAGGATTATATTGGGAAACCTATCAAAAGCCGGGATTGAATCCCCTGACAGGTGAGACAACCGAAGCCACTAGAAAACGGATTCGACAGGAGTTAAATCTGCCAATGAAAGACCAATATAGTCAGTTTATTCGCGATGTGTTGAGCGAAATTAATCCGTGATAAGTTAGACGAACAGCATCAATGACATAAGACATAAGACAAATGAACAACTATGAACGATTTCCAGATATTAAAACGAATTTTTAATGCCTTTGACCCCTTTCGCCCCTTACCCCCTGGTGATCCAACTTACGTGGATTGTGAAGAGGTGCGGGGCGATTGTGATATTTTAATTGAATTGGGACGATCGATTTTATTATCAGATAGAGTCACCTGTAATCTCTATGCGGGACATCGGGGGGCGGGAAAATCAACGGAATTACTGCGGCTGAAAGCGGACTTAGAAGAGCAGAAGTATTATGTCGTTTACTTTGCCGCCGATGATGAGGATATTGACCCAGAAGATGCCCAATATACGGATATTCTACTGGCGTGTACACGGCGGTTATTAGAAGCCTTGAAAGATAATGCTAAACCTGACCCCTTATTAAATTGGCTGAAATATCGCTGGGATTCGTTAAAAGAGTTGGCGCTAACCAACGTGACATTTGAGAGTTTGAATCTGGAAACTCAGATGTTACAATTTGCCAAATTAACCGCCAATTTAAGAGCGGTTCCCAGTACCCGGCAAAAGATTCGCGAACAGGTGGATGCGAATACGGTATCCTTGATTGAGGCATTAAATGAGTTTATCACTGATGCCAAACACAATTTACCCTGGGGCTGTTCTGAATTAGTCGTCATTGCCGATAACTTGGATCGAATTGTGCCGATATATGAACCCAATGGGAAACGCAGTAATCATGATGAGATTTTTATTGACCGTTGTGAGCAACTGAGTAAATTAAATTGTCATACCATTTATACTGTGCCGATTTCCATGGTGTATTCAGATCGAGGAACTGTATTAGAAGATCGGTACAGTAAAGCCCAAGTTTTACCGATGATCATGGTACGCCAACCCACAGGCGAACCCTATACCAAAGGAATTGATAAGTTAAAGGAATTAATTGATAAACGCATTCGTCATAGTGTCCCGGATTTAACCCTAGAACAAGTATTTGAGGATACCAATACCGTCGAACAACTCTGTTTAATTAGTGGCGGTCATGTGCGAAACTTAATGCTATTAATGAAAACCAGTTTACAGCGCAGTCCTCGTTTACCCATTGCCAAGAAAGCCGTGCGTCGGGCGATTACCGAGTTACGGGAAACCTATCGCACAGCGGTGAATGAACCGGAATGGATGATGTTAGCACAGGTTGCCAAAACCAAACAGATGCCGAATCAAGATGAGTATCGTAAACTATTATTTAATCGCTGTATTTTAGAATATCGATATTTAGATGAAGGCGGAGAAATTAAAGTTTGGCATGATGTCCATCCCTTAATTTATGGGATTGAGCGTTTTCAATCCGCATTGAATCAATTGTTGTAGTTTGTAGTAAAGGAACCTTAGCCTATCATCGTATCGCAAAGCAGGCATTCATTTGTGTTAACTTAAGGTGGCAACTCTAGCCCCCCATTTTAGATCCCCCTTCCGTCCCCCTTAAAAAGGGGGAGACCAAAGTCAGCCAGTAGGGTGGGCATTGCCCACCTGGTATATTGGTAAAATAGTGGCATAAACTTGACAATTAAACTGGGCGCACGTCGGTCATCCGTGTCAACTTAAGCGCCAAAACACGACTGGCAAGCTTTTCACCCTCATCCCCTAACCCCTTCTCCCATCAAGGGAGAAGGGGAATAAAGAAGCTTCTGGTATCACATCGAGAAATACCTTCCTTCTTGCTCCCCTCTCCCGTGCAAAAAAAGCGAAGCATCCTCTGTCATCCCCCCTGCCAAAAAAGCGAAGCATCCTCTGTCATCCCCCCTGCCAAAAAAGCGAAGCATCCTCTGTCATCCCCCCTCTTGTAGGGGGGAACGAGGGGGGTAGGGGGGAATGAGGGGGGTAGGGGGGAACGAGGGGGGTGGGAGAAGGGGTTAGGGGATGAGGGTGAAACACTTGCCAGTATTAGTTCTCACCTTAAGTTGACATGCATGGATAGTATCGTGTCCCTACAAATGGTGATTTAGATGCCAAGAAAGCGTAAGCTCTGAAACGGTTATGCATTTAATTGGCATACCCTACACCTCACAGCCCTGACAACGATTTCACTATCGTTTATTTAGATGCACATCAGTTTAATCGAATGAATCCCGCTACTGTCAAAGAAACGCTAATCATTTTCACCCGCTATCCCGAACCGGGAAAAACCAAAACACGCATGATTCCCGCCCTAGGAGAGAAAGGTGCAGCAAACCTGCAACGCCAGATGACAGAAAATACTCTG